>JAOUGZ010000466.1 GCA_029865405.1 Betaproteobacteria bacterium | reverse complement strand
GGTGAAGGCGGGGCACCCGGTGATGTTCTCGTCGCGCCACCCGGAAGAGCTGAAGGACCTGGTCCTCGGCCTCGGCCCGCTCGCGCAGGCCGGCACGGTCGCGGACGCGATCGCCTTCGCCGAAGTGGTGCTGCTCGCCGTGCCCTACCGCGCGCTGCCGGACATCGGCAAGGAGCACGGGCCGGCGCTCGCCGCCAAGGTCCTGGTGATCGACGCCTGCAACCCGTTCCCGGGGCGCGACGGGGAGATCGCGGTGTGGGCGCGCGAGAAAGGCGCCGGCCTCGCCACGGCGGAGCTCCTGCCGGGATCGCGCCTGGTGCGCGCCTTCAACGCCATCGGCGCCGGCCGGCTTGCGGACATTGCGAGCCGCAAGGGCGAGCGCACGGGCATGCCGATCGCGGGCGACGACGCCAAGGCCATCGCCCTCGCCTCGGGCCTGATCCGTGAAATCAATTTCGAGCCGGTGCTGATCGGCGGGCTCGCCATGGGCCGGCACCTCGTGCCGGGCACGCCGCTCGCGGGCGAGCGCTCCGCGGCGGAAATCCGGAGCATCGCCGCCACGCTCAAATAGTTCAGCCCTTCGCCGCCAGCGTGCCGCGCTCGATGACGTAGCTGCGATCGAGGAGTCCCGCGAGGTGCTTGTCGTTCGATTCGGCCACCAGCACCGATTCGCCCTCGTGCTTGAGGTCGCGCAGGATCTCGACGAAGCGCCGCGCCAGCACCGGCGCGATGCCCTCGGTGGGCTCGTCGAGCAGCAGCAGCTTGGTGCCGACGATGAGCGCGCGCGCGAGCGCCACCATCTTCTGCTGCCCGCCCGAGAGCTGGGTGGCGTGGCGCGCGCGAAACGCCTTCACCTCGGGGATCAGCCCGTAGATCCAGTCGAGCCGCTTCTCGTGGCCGGCGCTGCGCGTCGCCCACACCGGCACCAGGATGTTCTCTTCCGCGGTGAGATCGGGCACCAGGCGCCGGTCCTCGGGCATGTAGCCGATGCCGAGGTGGGCGCGGCGGTGCCCGGGCTCGGCGGTGAGGTCGCGCCCGTCGAAGCGCACGTGGCCGGCGCGCGCGCGCAGCGCGCCCATGACGCTGCGCATCAGCGTGGTCTTGCCGGCGCCGTTGCGGCCGATGAGGCCGCACATGGCGCCGGTGGGCACGCCGAGCTCGATGGCGCGCAGCACCGGCACGACGCCGATGTCGACGTCCAGGCCCTGGATCTCAAGCATGGCCGCGCGCCTCGGGCTGGACTTCGGTGCCGATGACGTACTCCAGCACCTTCGCGTCGCGCAGCGCCTCGGCCGGCGGCGCGTCGCAGATGATCTCGCCCTGGTAGAAGGCGAGCACGCGGTCGACGTAGCGCTCGACGATCTCCATGTCGTGCTCGATGAACAGGATCGTCATCTGGTCCTGCTTGAGCGCCTCCATCACCACGTCCATCAGCGCGGTCTTCTCCTCGCTGCTGATGCCGCTCGTCGGCTCGTCGAGCAGCAGCACCCTGGGCGCGCTCACCACCGCCATGGCGATGTCGAGGAGCTTGCGCGCGCCCTGCGACAGGTCGCTCGCCAGCTGGTCGCGGTGCTGGACGATGCGGTAGCGCTCGAGGATCACCTCGGCGCGCTCGAGCAGCTCGGGGCGGCGCAGCGGCCGCAGCATGGCGAGGCCCGGCGAGCTGGCGATGGCCACCGCGGTGAGCAGGTTCTCGATCACCGAGAGCGACGTGAACACCTGGCTCACCTGGAACGAGCGGCAGATGCCCAGGCGCGCGATGTCGCGCGGCGGCCGGCGCGTGATGTCGGCGCCGCGGTACAGGATCGTGCCGTACGAGGGCGGCAGGTAGCCGGTGATCATGTTGACGAAGGTGGTCTTGCCGGCGCCGTTGGCGCCGATGATGCCGACCGTCTCGCCGGCGGCGAAGCTGACGTTGATGTTGGACGCGGCGGTGACCGCGCCGAACTTCTTGTGCAGGTCGCGCACCTCGAGGAGCGGCGGCGTCATGCTTCAGCGCTCCATGCCGGGCGCGCCGCCCGCGGCGCGCTGGCCGGCGAGCCGCGTCACCAGCGCCCACATGCCGCCGGGCATGAAGAAGATGATGACGAGCAGCGTGCCGCCGACGATCATCTGCCAGGCATGCGGCATCCACTCGAAGGCGTAGGTGCGCAGGATCTCGAACACGAACGAGCCGATGAAGGGCGCGGCGACGCTGCCCGGGCCCGAGAGGATGGTGACGAACACCAGCTCGCCCGAGGCGGTCCAGTTGACCATCGAGTCCGGGTCGACCTGGCCGAGGGCGAGCGCCATGAAGCCGCCGCCGATGCCGGCGAGCAGCGCCGAGAGCACGTACTTGATGTGGATCGCGCGCTCCACCGAGTAGCCGAGGTACTCGACGCGGATCTCGTTGTCGCGGATCGCGGTGGTCAGGCGCCCGAGAGTCGACTGCAGGTACATCTGCACGCCCACCGCCACCGCCCACCCGACCACCAGCAGCACGCAGAGCAGCGCCACCTTGCCCTCCTGCGCGTCCTCGAAGGCGATGCCGAAGAAGGTGGGCGCGGCGATGGTGAAGCCGTCGGTGCTGCCGAGCGCCTCGGTCTTCACCAGGATGCCGTACAGGATCATGGAGAAGGCGAGGTTGAGCATGGCGAAGAAGATGTCGCGGTAGCGCCGGATGATGAAGCCGATGAGAAAGCCGAGCAGCGTGGCGAGCGCCGCGGCGGCGCCCAGGAGGAGGAAGGCGTCGGTGACCGGCGTGTAGCGGCTCACCATCGCCACGGTGTAGGCGCCGAGGCCGAAATACAGCGCGTGGCCGAAGGACACGAGGCGCGTGCGCCACAGCACCATGAGACCGATCACGGCGATGGCGCGCGCCGAGGCGAACAGCATCTGGTTGACGATCCAGCTCGGCACGAAGAAGCTCGCCACGAGCAGCACGACGAGCGCGACGGTCAGTCCCTGGACGGTGCGGTCGCGCAGCATCAGATCTTGCGCAATTTGGCGGGCGCGAACAGGCCCTCGGGACGGAACACGAGCACCGTGGCCATCACGGCGTAGATGACGAACAGCTCGAACTGCGGGAACTTGTGCACCGCCAGCGCGCGCACCAGGCCGACGGCGAGCGCGCCGACCATCGCCCCCGGCACGCTGCCCATGCCGCCGATCACCACGACCGCGAACGAGAGCACGATGACGTCGATGCCGAAGCCGGGCGCGACCGACACGGTGGGCGCGATGTAGGCGCCGCCGAGCGCGCCGAACATCGCGCCGAGCGTGAAGGTGACGATGTAGACGCGCGTC
>JAOUGZ010000465.1 GCA_029865405.1 Betaproteobacteria bacterium | reverse complement strand
CTCCAGCCGGACCACTCGCCATAGCCGGCTGCGTTTGCGCATGCGGCGGCATGGATCCCGCGCGCGAGCGCTTCATCCACCGGCGGCGCCCGCCAGCGGACAAAGCGTTCCTCGAGGAGCGCGGTGGTGGCGCCCGCACGCGCAAACGTCGTATCGCGCAGCACCGCTGCCAGGTAGGCCTTGTTGGTGGTGAGGCCGAGCGTGAGCGTGGCGTCGAGCGCGGCCGCGAGCTGCTCGCGTGCGGTATCGCGGTCCGGCCCGTGCGCGATCAGCTTCGCCAGGAGCGAATCGTAATGCGGCGTGACCTCGAGGCCGGATTCGAGCGCGTGGTCCACGCGCACGCCGTGCGCAGGCTTCCAAAGCAAGAGGCGTCCAGCCTGGGGGAGGAAATCCAGCGCCGGGTCCTCCGCGCACAACCGTGCTTCGATGGCGTGACCCTCGAACCGGACGTCGTCCTGGCGCAGGGGCAGCGGCTCGCCCGCGGCGACGCGCAGTTGCCATTCCACCAGATCGAGTCCCGTTACGGCCTCGGTCACCGGGTGCTCGACCTGCAGGCGCGCGTTCGCCTCGATGAACCAGAAGCTGCCCGCCTCATCGAGCAGGAACTCCACCGTGCCGGTGCCGACGTAGCCCGCTGCGCGCGCCACGGCGATGGCCGCGGCGCCGAGCTGCTCGCGCCGCTTCGCGTTCACGGCGGGCGAGGGCGATTCCTCGATCAGCTTCTGGTGGCGGCGCTGCACCGAGCAGTCGCGCTCGCCGAGGTGGACGCAGTTGCCGTGCGCATCGGCGAACACCTGCACTTCCACGTGGCGCGGCGACAGGACCGCTTTCTCGAGCAGCAACCGGCCGTCGCCGAAGGCGTGCTCGGCCTCGGACCGCGCGGAAGCGAGTGCGGCCGCGAGCTCCTTCGCCGAGCGAACCAGGCGCATGCCGCGCCCGCCGCCGCCGGCCACGGCCTTGATGACAAGCGGGAACTCGGGATCCGCTTCGTACGTTGGCAGCACCGGCACGCCGGCCTTCGCCGCCAGCGCCTTGGCGTTTGCCTTGTCTCCCAGCCCCTTCATCGCCGCCGGCGGCGGCCCGACCCAGGTTCTTCCCGCGGCGATCACGGCCTCGGCGAAAGCTGGGTTCTCGGCGAGAAAGCCGTAGCCGGGATGCACCGCTTCGCCGGGCGCGCGCAGGATCGACTCGATCGACAGGTAGGAATCCACATGCACGGCTTCGTCGCACGCCCGGACATGCATCGCGCCGTGATCGGCGTCCGAGTGGACGGCAATGGTGCGCACCCCCATGCGCTGCGCCGTGCGCGCGACGCGCAGCGCAATCTCGCCGCGGTTGGCGATGAGCAGGCTGCCGAACACTCAGTCTTTCTTCAGGTGCTTCGAGGGGAGAATCCCCATGTACTTGCAGATGATGCCGAGCATCACCTCGTCGGCGCCGCCGCCGATCGACATCAGGCGGCCGTCGCGGTATGCGCGCGATACCGGGTTGTCCCAGGTGTAACCCATGCCGCCCCAGTATTGCAGGCAGGCGTCCGACACCTCGCGGCGCAAGCGCCCGGCCTTCAGCTTCGCCATCGAGGCCAGCTCAGTGACATCATCGCCCGCGACGTACATCTCGCACGCACGGTAGGTGAGCGCGCGCAGCGCCTCGATCTCCGTCTTCAGCTCCGCGAGGCGGTAGTGCACGTACTGGAAGTCGAGAATCGGCTGGCCGAAGATTTTGCGCTCGCGGATGTACTCGACCGTCTCCTCGATGTTGCGTAGCAGGCCCTGCACCGCGCTCGCCGCCGCCCACAGCCGCTCTTCCTGGAACTGCTGCATCTGGTAGGTGAAGCCGAAGCCCTCCTCGCCGATGCGGTAGCGCTGCGGCACGCGCACGTCGTCGAAGTGGATGAGCCCCGTGTCCGAGGACATCATGCCGATCTTGCGGATCTTCTGCGCCTTCACCACGCCTTTGGTCTTCATCGGCACGCAGATCAGCGTCTTGTTCTTGTGCGGCGCGCCTTCCGAGGTGTTGGCGAGCAGGCACATCCAGTCGGCCTGCAGGCTGTTGGTGATCCACATCTTCGCGCCGTTGATCACGTAGTCGCCGCCGATTTTCTTCGCCGTGGTCTTGATCGAGGCCACGTCCGAGCCCGCGCCCGGCTCGGAGACGCCGACGCAAGCCACGTGGTCGCCCGCAATCGCGGGCGCGAGGAACTCCTTGCGCAGCTCGTCGGAGCCAAAGCGCGCGAGCGCCGGCGTCGCCATGTCCGTTTGCACGCCGATCGCCATCGGCACGCCACCGCAGCGGATGTAGCCCAGCGTCTCCGCCATCACCACCGAATAGCTGTAGTCGAGCGCTGCGCCGCCGTAGGCCTCGGGCTTGGTGAGGCCGAGGAGCCCAAGGTTGCCGAGCTTCTTGAACACCTCGTGTGCCGGGAACTGCTCCGCGGCCTCCCATTCGTCGACGTGCGGGTTGATCTCGTTGTCGATGAGGCGCCTGAGGTTGCGCCGGATCTCTTCGTGCTCCTGCGTGATCTTCATGGCCGGGCGACTCCGAATTGGATCGGTCTTGGGGTCCTGGCATCGCCATCTTTGCAGATCGACAGCGCGAAGCCGAGCACGTTGCGCGTGTCGCGCGGGTCGATGATGCCGTCATCGAGCATGAGCGCCGAGGTGGCGAGGGCGCTTTGCTGGCGCTCGAAATTCTCGACGATCTTCGCCCTCATGGCGTCGATCTGGATGTGGTCCACGTCCTGGCCTTTGCGCTTCATCCCCGCCTCCATGACGATCGCCATCGTGAGCGCGGCCTGCCCGGCGCCCATCACCGCGGTCTGCGCGTTCGGCCAGGAGAAGAGAAAGCGCGGCCGGAAAGCGCGCCCGCACATGCCGTAGTTCCCCGCGCCGAACGACGCGCCGCACATGAGCGTGATCTGCGGGACGTTCGCGTTGGCGACAGCCTGGATCATCTTCGAGCCGTGCTTGATCATGCCGGCCTCTTCCGACGCCTTGCCGACGATGTAGCCGGTTGTGTTCTGCAGGTAGAGGAGCGGCAGCCCCGCCTGGCAGCAGGTCTGGATGAAGTGGGTGGCCTTGTTCGCACCCGCAGGGTCGAGCGGCCCGTTGTTGGTGACGATGCCGACGCGAAAGCCCTGCACCGCGGCGTGGCCGCACACCGTCGCCGGCCCGTAGTCGGGCTTGAAGTCGAGGAAATCGGAGTCGTCGACGATGCGCGCCAGCGCCTCGCGCATGTCCACGGGCTTGCGGTAGTCCTCCGGGATGATGCCGAGAAGCTCTTCGGCGTCGTAGC
>JAOUGZ010000464.1 GCA_029865405.1 Betaproteobacteria bacterium | reverse complement strand
GCGCGCGGCGCCTTGAACCGGGCGAGGTGCTGGCGGCAGAACTCGACCAGCTCGGCTTCGCTCGCCTTCGCCTCGGGCTTGAGCTCGACGAAGGCGCAGGGGATCTCGCCCCACTTCGCGTCGGGCCGCGCCACCACCGCGGCGGCGAGCACCGCCGGGTGGCGGTAGAGCACGTCCTCGACCTCGATGGAGGAGATGTTCTCGCCGCCCGAGATGATGATGTCCTTCGAGCGGTCCTTGATCTTCACGTAGCCGTCGGGCTGCATCACGGCGAGGTCGCCCGAGTGGAACCAGCCGCCGGCGAACGCCGCCTGCGTCGCCTTCGGGTTCTTGAGATAGCCCTTCATGGTGATGTTGCCGCGGAACATGATCTCGCCCATGGTCTCGCCGTCGGCGGGCACCGGCTGCATGGTCTTAGGGTCCATCACCGCGAGGCCCTCTTCCATCAGGTAGCGCACCCCCTGGCGGCCGTTCAGGCGCGCGCGCTCGGAGATGTCGACCGTGTCCCACGCCTCGTGCTTCGCGCACACCGTCGCCGGCCCGTACACCTCGGTGAGCCCGTAGACGTGCGTGAGGTCGAAGCCCATCTTCTCCATGCCTTCGATCATCGCCGCGGGCGGCGCGGCCGCCGCCACCATCGCCGACACCTTGTGCGTGATGCCCTGCTTCATCGGCTCGGGCGCGTTGACCAGCGTCGCGTGCACGATCGGTGCGCCGCAGTAGTGCGACACCTTGTGCGCCTTGATCAACTCGAAGATCTTCGCCGCCTCGACTTTGCGCAGGCAGACGTTGGTGCCGGCGTTCGCCGCCATGGTCCAGGGAAAGGTCCAGCCGTTGCAGTGGAACATCGGCAGCGTCCACAGGTACACGGCATGCTGCGGCATGCCCCAGGTGACGATGTTGCAGATGCCGTTCAGGTACGCGCCGCGATGGCTGTACACCACGCCCTTCGGGTCGCCGGTGGTGCCGGAGGTGTAGCTGAGCGAGATCGCCTGCCACTCGTCCTCGGGCCAGTGCCAGGCGAACTCGGGATCGCCCTCCTCCAGCAGCGCTTCGTAAGTTGTCCTGCCGAGGCGCTTGCCGCCCTGGAACTCGGCATCCTCGACGTCGATCACCTCGATCTTGCGCCCGAGCTTGCGCAGCGCGGGCTCGATCGTCGGCGCGAATTCCTTGTCGGTGATCAGCACCTTCGCCTCGCCGTGGTTCAGCATGAAGGCGATGGCGTCGGCGTCGAGGCGGGTGTTCAGCGTGTTCAGCACGCCGCCCGTCATCGGCACGCCGAAGTGGCATTCGTACATCTCGGGCGTGTTGGCGAGCATCGCCGCCACCGTGTCGCCCTTGCCGATGCCGTGCTGGCGCAATGCGGCCGCCAGGCGGCGGCAGCGCGCGTAGGTTTCCTTCCAGGTGAAGCGGCGCGCGCCGTGGATCACGGACGTGCGCTTCGGGTAGACGCTCGCCGCGCGCTCGATGAACGACAGCGGCGTCAGCGGCGCGTGATTCGCGGGCGTCTTGTCGAGATCCCGCTCGAACGGACCGGACTTCGGCATAAGTGCGGGAAGTATATCGCCGGGGGTGGGTCAACGTGAACCGGTTCAAGGCGCTACGCGCTCGTTGAAATCCGCGCCAGCCGCTCGCACGGGGAAATGGTCTATGTGCGGGTCGGCTTCGGAGAAGGAAGCCTGCGAGCGGAAATGAAGGCGCTGGGCGCAAATTGGCAGCCGCAGCACAAGGTGTGGGAATTGCCGTGGGGGGTGGTGCGTGGGCTGGGGATCGAGGACCGGGTTGTGGCGCCGCAGGCGAAACGTATCTAGAGCTGCGATCCTAGATCTGGGTACCTACCGGCATAAGCAAGTTTCTTGTATCGGGAGCATGCTTCTACATATGGATTCTTTTCGGAGCGGCCCGCGGCCGCTCAATCACTAGTTAGGCCCCGCGGAAAGGCCAGGAGTGCAGCTATGCCAGAGATGAGCACGACTGAGAATGAAGAGCTTGTGTCGCGTGTCTATACGCAGGCGCTTCAAGATCGTGATGACGGCCGAGAACTCGCTGCAGCAGACCTCATGGTCTACCACATCGAGATGCTCTCTCAAGAGGTGAACAGCGGTGCGTCGTTCGAGCAGTACTTTCGGTGGGCTTCCGTCGAGCAGATCTCCGAAGCTGCGGCCCGCCTAGAGTCACTTGCCCTATCCGACGTCGCCAAGATCGTTCGCCGCGCCATCGACGTCGCGTTTCCCAATGGTCTGCCTGCGACCGACGAGGAGAAGAGCGATCTCACTGAGTGGACCGAGGAGCAAGAGGAACTTCTGAGCACAGCTGCTAATGAGTTCGAGGAGTTCAACGGCCGAATCATCAATGTCCTCGCCGCGTTCTATCGCAAGAGCAAACCCGGGGCCTAACCCCGCGCTCGAGCCGGCCGCCGCCAGCGGGCTTCGCCGGCTGGCGGTGCCCTCGTCGCTTCGCTTCTCGGCGGCGGCTCAGCGCGAGCGTTATGCCGCGGAAGGCGGCGCGCCTTGACATGCCATATATGGTATAGGCACAATGCGGCATGTGGCGCATCGAGGAGCACCGCCGTGTCGACAAGCAGCTGTCGTCGGCGCCCCGGGAGATCCTCAAGCGGTACGAGAAATGGAAGGACATCGCCATGCTGTCCGGTCCGCCCGGGCTACGGCTCATCAAGGGCTTCAACGACGAGGCCTTGTCGGGAGAGTGGAAGGGCCATCGCTCTTCGCGGCTGGGGCTGCAGTGGCGGGTCATCTACCGCTCGGCGCCGGATCAGCAGCTGTTTCAGGTGATATCGATCACCGCACATGACTATCGGAGGCCATAGATGAGCCAGTTCCGCGCCGCGAAGAAGCGCATCACCGTATCGGTGGGCGAATCCGTGCGCATCGTCCGGGAGCTGCAAGGCCTGAGCCAGAACCAGCTCGCGGAGCGCACGGGTATCCCGCAGGCGACCCTCTCCGCCATCGAAAATGATCGCGTCCGCCTGGGTGTTGAGCGCGCGAAGGTGCTTGCAAAGGCCCTCAAGTGCCACCCCGCTGTACTGGTATTCCCTGGATGGCAAGACCATCTGCAGACTGCGGCATGACCTGCTGCTGCAGCCGACGCGCTGAAGCGCGCGGCTGAGCGCAACGTTAGCCGTCAGAAAACCTCGGTGCGCTATACTGGCGTCATGGGCAAGGTTGAGAAGATCGAGCGCGAAATCAAGGACCTGTCTCCCGAGGAAATGACGGAGCTGCGGGAGTGGTTCGCCGCGTTTGACGCCGAAGCGTGGGATCGTCAGTTCGAGGCCGATGTTCGCGCCGG
>JAOUGZ010000463.1 GCA_029865405.1 Betaproteobacteria bacterium | reverse complement strand
CGATCGCGTGCAATGGATCAAGCGGACGTTTCCGCAGATGCAGGTGATCGGCGGCAACATCGGCACCGCGGACGGCGCCCGGGCGCTTGTCGATCACGGCGCCGACGGCGTCAAGGTCGGCATCGGCCCGGGCTCGATCTGCACGACGCGCATCGTCGCCGGCGTCGGCGTGCCGCAGATCACGGCCATCCAGGATGTCGCCTCGGCGCTCGCCAAGACCGACGTGCCGCTGATCGCCGACGGCGGCGTGCGCTACTCGGGCGACGCCGCCAAGGCACTGGGCGCGGGCGCGCACGTGGTGATGCTGGGGTCGATGTTCGCCGGCACAGACGAGTCGCCCGGCGAGATCGAGCTCTACCAGGGCCGCTCGTACAAGTCCTACCGCGGCATGGGGTCGCTGGGCGCCATGCAGAAGGGCGCCGCCGACCGCTATTTCCAGGATTCGGAAATGAACGTCGACAAGCTGGTGCCCGAGGGTGTGGAAGGACGCGTGCCCTACAAGGGGAGTGTCGTCTGGGTCCTGCAGCAGCTCACCGGCGGCATGCGTGCCAGCATGGGCTACACGGGGTGCGCGACCATCGAGGAGCTCCGCACCCGATCGAAGTTCGTGGAAATCACGACGGCGGGCATGCGCGAATCGCACGTGCACGACGTGCAGATCGTCAAGGAAGCGCCCAACTATCGCGCCGAATGAGATCAGGATGCACGACAAGATCCTGATCCTCGATTTCGGGGCGCAGTACACGCAGCTGATCGCGCGGCGCGTGCGCGAAGCCAAGGTGTTCTGCGAGATCCATCCCTGCGACGTCGACGACGCCTTCGTGCGCGCGTTCGCGCCCAAGGGCGTAATCCTTTCCGGCAGCCACATGTCGGCGTACGAGGAGACGACGGCGCGCGCGCCGCAGGAGGTGTTCGAGCTGGGCGTGCCGGTGCTGGGCATCTGCTACGGCATGCAGACCATGGCGCAGCAGCTCGGCGGCAAGGTGGAGGCGGGCAAGGTCCGCGAGTTCGGCTTCGCCGAAGTGCGCGCGCGCGGCCACACCAGGCTCCTGGAGGGCATCGAGGACGTGCGCGGTCCCGAGGGTCATGGGCTGCTGCGCGTGTGGATGAGCCACGGCGACAAGGTGACCGAGCTGCCGCCCGGCTTCAAGCTCATGGCCTCGACCGCGGCCTGCCCGGTGGCGGCCATGGCCGACGAGCAGCGCCGCTTCTACGCCGTCCAGTTCCATCCCGAGGTCACCCACACGCCCCAGGGCACGCGCATCCTGCAGCGCTTCGTGCTCGACATCTGCGGCTGCGCGGGCGACTGGCGCATGCCGGATTACGTGACCGAGGCGGTGGCGCGCATCCGCGAGCAGGTCGGCAGCGACGAGGTGATCCTCGGGCTGTCCGGCGGCGTCGACTCCTCGGTGGCGGCGGCGCTGATCCACAAGGCGATCGGCGCGCAGCTCACCTGCGTGTTCGTCGATCACGGCCTGCTGCGCCTCAACGAGGCGGCGCAGGTCATGGAGACCTTCGCGCGCCACATGCACGTCAAGGTCATCCACGTCGACGCGGCGGCGGATTTCTACGCTGCGCTCGCCGGCGTGGCCGACCCGGAAGCGAAGCGCAAGATCATCGGCCGGCATTTCGTCGAAGTGTTCCAGCGCGAAGCCGGCAAGGTGAAGAACGCCAAGTGGCTGGCGCAGGGCACCATCTACCCGGACGTCATCGAATCGGCGGGCGCCAAGACGAAGAAGGCGCAGAGCATCAAGTCGCACCACAACGTCGGCGGCCTGCCGGAAACGCTGCACCTGCAGCTGCTCGAGCCCCTGCGCGAGCTGTTCAAGGACGAGGTGCGCGAGCTCGGCCTTGCCCTCGGCCTGCCGCGCGAGATGGTGTTTCGCCACCCGTTCCCCGGGCCGGGGCTCGGCGTGCGCATCCTCGGCGAAGTAAAGCGGGAATACGCCGAGCTGCTGCGCCACGCGGACGACATCTTCATCCAGGAGCTGCGCGCGGCCGGCTGGTACGACAAGACGGCGCAGGCCTTCACCGTATTCCTGCCGGTCAAGTCCGTGGGCGTGATGGGCGACGGCCGTACTTATGAGTACGTCGTCGCCCTGCGCGCCGTGCAGACTACCGACTTCATGACCGCGGACTGGGCGCCGCTGCCGCACGAGTTGCTCGCGCGCATCTCCACGCGCATCATCAACGAAGTGCGCGGCATCAACCGCGTGACCTACGACATCTCCTCCAAGCCGCCCGCCACCATCGAGTGGGAGTAGGGGGGACTTTCCTGGCTTGATGCACGCTCGACGGGCGATCGAATGCGTCAATCGCTGCTTGCGTGCCTGAGCATCTTTTGTTCAACGCCCTTTTGGTGGCCGGACGGACGTTGAGCACGTTCAGAGCCTCGAGCAGAGACGCGGCCGTGCGGCCTAAACTTTCTTTCAATGGGAGCAAGGGGATCGGCGCCACCGTCGTCTGGGACGAGGTGGTGGCCGGTTCGCGGGTCGTGCGCCTGCAGGTCGGCCGCGCCTTCATCGGCGTCTACCACCAGCCCCCCAGGGCGCCTCGTGGCGGCGCGTTTCATCACCTCGGCATCGAGACCGACGATCTCGCCGGGCTGGTCCGCGAAATGATCGCGCGCGGTTACGCGTTCCGCAACCCGGTTCGCGAGGAGAAGTCCTTGAAGTACGTGATGGTCTCCGGGCCGGACGAACTGCTGATCGAGTTGTTCGAGTGCCACGAGCCGGAGCGCTGGGGCATCCGTCCGGACTGACGACGACCGCCCCCGGCGCGAACGCCACCGCGCGCGCTCAGCCCGCCTCGAACTCCCGGTGATGCGCCCGCCACCACCTGGCGATCTCCAGGCGCGTGGCGAACCAGACCTCGCCTTCCGCCCGCGCATGGTCGAGGAACTCGGCCAGCGCGTGGGCCCGCGAGGCCTGCCCCACCAGGCGCGGGTGCAGGCCGATGCTCATCATGCGCGGGGCGGTGGCGCCCTCGTCCCACAGCAGGTCGAAGCCGCGGCGCAGGTTGTCGAGGAAATCCGCCGGGCTGCCGTAGCCAGTGCCGGAGACGAAGCGCGCATCGTTGTAAGTGAACGAGTACGGCACCACCAGGTGCGACGTGCCGCCGACCGGGACGAAGTACGGCAGGTCGTCGTTGTAGGCATCCGCGTCGTACTCGAAGCCGCCTTCCTCCACCAGCAGCTCGCGGGTATGCACCGAGGGCCCGTAGCGGCAGTACCAGCCCAGCGGCCGCCGCCCGCAGGTGGCCCGGAAGGATGCCACCGCCGCGGCGATGTGCGCGCGTTCCTCTTCGCGCGTGA
>JAOUGZ010000462.1 GCA_029865405.1 Betaproteobacteria bacterium | reverse complement strand
CCAGATCGGCCTGTGGTCGAGCCTGTCCTCGAACTACACGGTGGAAGTGATCGCCGGCGCCGGCTACGACTGGATCCTGCTCGACATGGAGCATTCGCCGAACGACCTGGAGAGCCTGCTCGGGCAGCTGCAGGCGGCGGCGCCCTACGCGACGCATCCGGTGGTGCGCGTGCCGTGGAACGACATGGTCACCATCAAGCGCGTGCTCGATGCCGGCGCGCAGTCGCTGCTCATTCCCTACGTGCAGAACGCGGCGGAGGCGACGGCGGCGGTGGCCAGCACGCGCTACCCGCCCGCGGGCGTGCGCGGCGTCGCCGGCACCACGCGCGCCACGCGCTTCGGGCGCGTGAAGGACTACGCGAAACGCGCGCACGAGGAGATCTGCGTCCTCGTGCAGCTCGAGACGAAGCCGGCGCTCGATGAGATCGAGAAAGTGGCCGCGGTGGAGGGCGTGGACGGCGTCTTCATCGGGCCGGCCGACCTGCATGCCTCGATGGGCTACGCCGGCGAGACCGCCAATCCCGCGGTGCTGCCGCTGATCGAGGAATCGATGCGCCGCATCAGGAAGGCCGGCAAGGCGCCCGGATACCTGTCGCCGGTGGAAGCCGACGCCAAGAAGATGCTCGCCGCCGGCGCGCAGTTCGTCGCCGTGGGCGCCGATGTCGGGCTGCTCGCGCGCGGCGCCGAAAACCTCCTTGCAAAGTTCAAACCATGAAATCCGAGATCATCTGCACGACCCGGATCTACGCCCCGACGCAGAAGCGCCTGGACGAGGAGTTCACCTGCCACAAGCTGCACGAGGCGGCCGATCGCGCGGCGTTCCTGAAGAAGCTCGCGCCCACCGTGCGCGGGCTCGCCACCTTCGGCCCGGCGGGCGCCGACGGCGCGCTGATGGACGCGCTGCCCAAGCTCGAGATCATCTCGAATTTTGGCGTCGGCGTGGACGCCATCGATCTCGACGCGGCGAAGAAGCGCAAGATCATCGTCACCAACACACCCGACGTCCTGAACGACTGCGTCGCCGACACGGCGATGGCGCTGACGGTGAACGTGATGCGCAAGTTCCCGCAGGCCGAGGTCTATCTGCGCGCCGGGCACTGGGCGGCGAAAGGCGCGTATCCCCTCACCACGTCGCTGGGCGGCAAGTCCATGGGCATCCTCGGCCTCGGGCGCATCGGCGAAGACATCGCGAAGCGCGCGCAGGCCTTCGGCATGAAGATCCGCTACCACAACCGCAACAGGAAGGACGTCGCCTACCCCTACGACGCCGATGCCGTGGCGCTGGCGAAGAACTCGGACGTGCTGATGGTCGTCACCCCGGGCGGCGCGGCCACCGAAAAGCTCGTGAACGCCAAGGTGCTGGACGCGCTCGGCCCCGAGGGCTACCTGGTCAACATCGCGCGCGGCTCGGTGGTCGACGAACCGGTGCTCCTCAAGTACCTGCAGGAAAAGAAGATCGCCGGCGCGGGCCTGGACGTATTCGCGGACGAGCCGCGCGTGCCGGCGGCGTTCTTCACCCTGGACAACGCCGTGCTATTCCCGCACGTGGGCAGCGCGACGACCGAAACGCGCACCGCCATGGGGAACCTGCAGGTCGACAACCTCGTCGCCCACTTCGCCGGGAAGGCCGTGCTCACGCGAGTCGTTTGACGCAGCGCAGCATCCGGCGCCGCGAGTCTCGCGCTATCATTCCTGCGTACATCAGGATATTTCGAGCAGTTCAACGAAGGAGGAGAGAATGAAATCCAGATTGTCTTTGCTCGCCCTGGCGGCGGGCGCATTCATCGCCGCACCCGCGGCGGCCCAGCAAGTCACGTTCATGACCGGCCCGCAGGGCGGCTCGTGGATCCCGCTCGGCGGCGCGCTGAAGGGCATGTGGGAGAAGAACGTCAAGGGCCTCGAGATCACGCAGACCCCCGGCGCCGGCATCGCCAACGTGCGCGGCGTGGACGAGGGCAAGGCGCACATCGGACTGTCGAACTCGAACACCGCCGTGCTCGGCGTGCAGGGCGAGGCGCCGTATCCCAAGAAGGTCACCAATGTGTGCCAGCTGGCGAACCTGTACCCGCAGTACTTCCAGGTGGTCGCGCTCGCCGACGCCAAGGTCAACAGCCTTGCCGACCTGAAGGGCAAGACCCTGGTGACGCAGCCCAAGGGCAACACGGGCGAGCTGCTCACCGAGCAGGTGCTGAAGATCAACGGCATGACCTACCAGTCGCTCGCCAAGGCCAATTTCCAGGCGGGCTACAACGACGCGGTGTCGATGATGAAGGACGGCCACGCGCAGGTGTTCACGCTCGGCACCACGGCGCCGGCCTCGGCGGTCATGGATCTCGCCAGCGCGCGCGACGTAAGGCTCGTGCCGGTCGACGACAAGACCTTCAACGAAGTGAAGCGGATGAACCCCGGCCACAACAAGCTGATCATCAAGGCGGGGACCTACCCCAAGCAGGACAAGGATGTGCCGGTGATCGGCTACTCGACGCACGTCATCGTCGCCTGCGATCTTCCCGAGGCCACGGTATACGGCATGGTGAAGACCATGGCCGCCGGCGTGGACGACATGGCGGCCGTCGTGAAGGCGATCGCCGGCTCAACCCCGAAAGACATGGCGCTCGACATCGGCGTGCCCTTCCACAAGGGCGCGGTCAAGTTCTACAAAGAAGTCGGGGCGATGTAACACCCGCCAGGGCGTAAGGACAACGGGGCGGCGCAGCCGCCCCGTTTCACATCGGGGAGCTCATGGCCGAGGAAAAGGCGGCGACCACACCGGCGGCCACGGTGCTACGCTGGATCGCGCTCGCCATCGCCGTGGCGATGTCGCTGTACCACATGTACGTCGCCGGCTTCGGGCCGCCCGAGGCGCTGATCTTCCGCGGCACGCACCTGCTGTTCGCGCTCACGCTGGTGTTCATTCTGTATCCGTTCCGCCGGCACGGCGCGTTCGGCTGGCGCGCGCTCGACCTGCTGCTGCTCATCGGCGGCTGGGGCGTGGTGCTGCACATCTTCCTCAACTACCAGTACTACACCAACCGCATCATCTACATCGACGAGCTGAGCGCCTGGGACAAGTTCTACGCCGTGGTCTCGGTGCTCGTCGTTCTGGAGGCGACGCGCCGCGTCATCGGCTGGGCGCTGCCCCTGACGGCAATCGTGTTCCTCGCCTACGCCCTCAGCACGAAAGTGGCGCTGCCGGTGCTGATGGAGCAGGTCTACCTTTCCACCGAGGGGATCTTCGGCCAGACGCTCGGTGTGTCGGCGTCCTACGTGATGCTGTTCGTGCTGTTCGGCGCGTTCATGGAAAAAAGCGGCACCGG
>JAOUGZ010000461.1 GCA_029865405.1 Betaproteobacteria bacterium | reverse complement strand
GGGCGACGCCGGCAGCGCTGGCGGCGGCGCTGCTCGATCTGCTGCGCGATACCGCGCTGCAGGCGCGCCAGGTGCAGAGGTTCCACGAGATGCATGCGCTGCTCAGGCAGGACAATGCGCAGAAGGCAGCGGACGCCGTTCTCGGCGTGCTCGACGCCGGCCGTGCCTGAGCGCCTGGTGTGCGGCGTGGACGAGGCCGGCCGCGGGCCGATCGCGGGTCCCGTATTCGCGGCCGCGGTGCTCCTCGATCCGTCGCGTCCCATCGCCGGGTTGCGGGACTCCAAGCAGCTTTCGGCCCGGCGCCGCCAGGCGCTCGCCGGTTCAATCCGCGGCGCCGCGCTGTCCTGGGCGGTGGCCAGTGCCAGCGTCGAGGAAATCGACCGGTTCAATATCCTGCAGGCGTCCCTTCTGGCGATGCGACGCGCCGTGGAAGCACTCGGCGTTGCCCCCGAGGAGGCCTGGGTCGATGGCAATCGCTGCCCGGCGCTGGCTTGCGCCGTGCGCGCCGTCGTAGGGGGCGACCGCAAGGTGCCGCAGATCTCGGCTGCGTCGATCCTCGCCAAGACCGCGCGCGACGCGGAAATGCTGCGCCTGCACGCCCAGTACCCGGCCTACGGGCTCGACCGGCACAAGGGCTACCCGACCCCCGAGCACCTGGCGCTGCTCGCGCGCCATGGCGCCAGCGCCATTCACCGGCGCACGTTTGCGCCGGTGCGCCAGGTACTGCAGGCGTGAGCCCGTTGCGCGCCAGGGACAATGCGCGTGTTCGCCGCTGGCATGCGCTGGCTCATGACGCACGCGCGCGGCGGGCGGAGCGGTGCGCGCTGATCGAGGGCGCGCACTTGCTGGCGGCGTACCTGGACGCCGGTTTGCGCCCGCGGGCGCTGATCGTCAGCGCGGCCGGGCTGCACAACCGGGAGATCGCTGCGCTGGTGAAACGCGCGGGTCAGACGCCGGTGACGCTGACCGATGCGCTTTTCCGCTGGATGGCCGATGCCGCCGCGCCGGCCGGGCTGGCGGCAGAAATCGACCTGCCGCAGGCCGCGCCGACGCTGGCGCAGGCGCAGCACGTCGTCTTCCTGGACGGATTGCAGGATGCCGGCAACGTCGGCGCCATCCTGCGCAGCGCCGCCGCGTTCGGCGTGGACGCCGCGGTGCTCGGGCGCGGCTGCGCCGACCCCTGGTCGCCGAAGGTGCTGCGGGCCGCAATGGGCGGTCATTTCGCGCTGCGCATCGCCGAGGTCGCGGAACTGGTGCGCGCGCTGGCGGATTTCGGCGGCACGCTGGCCTGCGCCGTACCGGCCGGGGGCAAAGCGCCGGCGGCCGTGAACCTGACCGGCCGCCTGGGATGGATCTTCGGCGCCGAAGGGCAGGGCGTCAGCGCGGCGGCGGCGGCGCACGCGGCGCTTCGCATCAGCGTCCCCCTGGCGCGCGGCGTCGAGTCGCTCAACGTCGCGGCCGCGGCGGCGATCCTGCTGTACGAGCGCGCCCGCCAGCTCAATACATCGGGCGCTCGATCCTGAGCTCGCGCAGGATGTTGGTGGCGATCTCCTCGATCGACCGGGCAGTGGAGTTGATCCAGCGAATGCCCTCGCGCCGCATCAGGCGCTCGGCCTGCTCGACTTCGTAGCGGCAGTTTTCCAGATTGGCGTAGCGGCTGTCGGGGCGGCGCGCCTGGCGGATTTCGCGCAGCCGCTCCGGCGCGATGCTCAGGCCGTAGAGGCGGGCCTTGCAGGGCACGAGCGCCTCGGGCAGCTGCATGCGCTCGAAGTCCTCGGGAATGAGCGGGTAGTTTGCCGCCTTCACGCCGAATTGCAGGGCCAGGTACAGGCTGGTCGGCGTCTTGCCGCAGCGCGATACGCCCACCAGGATGACATCGGCCTGGTCGAGTTCGCGGTGCGAGGCGCCGTCGTCGTGGGCCATGGCGTAATTGATCGCCTCCATGCGGTGCGAGTAGCCCGGCTTGTCGAACGCGCTGTGCGAGCGCCCGATGGTGTGCGTCGAGGGCACGCCGAGCGCCGCCTCGAGCGGATCGATGAAGGTCTCGAAGAAATCCACGAACACGCCGCTCGCCTGGCGCACCACGGCGCGCAGCTCGCCGTTCACCAGCGTGGAGAACACGATCGGCTGGCCATTGCCGTGCCGGCTCTCCTCGTCGATGCGCGCGCGACAGTCCTCGGCCTGGTCCTGGGAATTGACGAAAGGCAAGGTCACTTGGCGAAACTCCACGCCCTCGAACTGCGTCAGCAGGCTGTGGCCCAGCATTTGCGCCGTGATGCCGGTGCCGTCGGAGATGAAGAACACGGTGCGGCGCTGCGGCATGCGGCTAAAATAGCAGGGAAATGAGAGTCGCGTGGCTCAAGGACCTACGTCTGACCGACCTGCCGCAGGTGGGGGGCAAGAACGCGTCGCTGGGCGAAATGATCGGCGCCCTCAAGGACGCAGGCCTGCGCGTGCCTGGCGGCTTCGCCACCACCGCCGATGCCTACCGCGAGTTCCTCAAGGCAGACGGGCTCGATGCGCGCATCGCCAGGCGCATTGAAGGCCTGAAGGAAGAGGATGTCGAAGCGCTGGCGCGCTGTGGCGCGGAGATCCGCGCCTGGATTGAGAAAGCTCCTTTCCCGAAGGCGGTAGAGGAAGATATTCGTAAGTATTATCAAGATGTTGAGAAGCAATATTCAAGTGACACATCGTTTGCGGTAAGGTCTTCCGCGACGGCCGAAGACCTGCCGGATGCCTCGTTCGCCGGGCAGCAGGAAACCTTCCTCAACGTGCGCGGCGTCGACAACGTGCTGCAGGCCATCCGGCACGTGTTCGCCTCGCTCTACAACGACCGCGCCATCTCCTACCGCGCCCACCAGGGCTTCGCGCACGGCGACGTGGCGCTGTCGGCCGCGGTGCAGCAGATGGTGCGCAGCGACCGCGGCGCCAGCGGCGTCATGTTCACGCTGGACACGGAATCCGGCTTTCGCGACGTCGTGTTCATCACCGCCGCCTACGGCCTGGGCGAGATGGTGGTGCAGGGCGCCGTCAATCCGGACGAATTCTACGTCCACAAGCCGATGCTGGAGCGCGGCCGCCCGGCCATCGTGCGGCGCACGCTCGGCAGCAAGCAGCAGAAGATGATCTACGCCGAGGATGCGGCCGCCGGCCGCTCGGTGCAAACGGTCGAGGTGAACGAGGCCGAGCGCAGCCGCTTCTCGCTCTCGGATGCCGACGTGCTTGAGCTGGCACGGGCGGCGCTGGCGATCGAGAAGCACTATGGGCGGCCGATGGACATCGAATGGGCAAAGGACGGGGCCGACGGTCGCATCTACGT
>JAOUGZ010000460.1 GCA_029865405.1 Betaproteobacteria bacterium | reverse complement strand
CCGAGCACGAGGTGCGCTTCGGTGACCGTGAGGCTGGTGCCGAAGCGCTCGCCCACCCCTACGTCGTCGTACCACTTTCCCTGGAACATGACTTATTATCGCCGTTCCTTGGAGGAGGAATACATGATGAACAAGCTAGCCGCCGGACTCGCCCTTTCCCTGCTGCCCATTGTCGCGCTCGCGCAGTATCCCGACCGCCCAATCAAGCTGATCGTGCCCTGGGCCGCGGGCGGCGACACCGACAACATCTTCCGGCCGTTTGCGCCGCTCATGCAAAAGCACATCGGCCAGCCGGTGGTCATCGCCAACGTCGGCGGCGCCTCCGGCACCAAGGGCGCGAAGGAGGCGAAGGACTCGCCGCCGGACGGCTACACCATCTACGGCATGCACGACTACATTCACTCCACCTACTACACCGGCGTGTCGGACGTGAACTACACGGACTTCGAGACGGTGTGCCTGGTGTCCTCGACGCCCTCGGTGCTGACCGGGAGCCCGAAGACGCCCTGGAACGATTGGAAGTCGCTGCTGGCGGACGCGAAGGCGCGCCCGGGCGAAATCACCGTGGGCGCGACCCTCGGCTCGACGAGCCACTTCTTTCCGGCGCTGATCGAGAAGGCGGCGGGCATCAAGTTCAAGTACGTGTCCTACGAGGGCCTGGCGCCGCGCATGAACGCGATTCTCGGCGGACACATCGACCTCACCGACGCCAATCTCACGCAAAAGGGCAAGGTGGAGGCCGGCCAGCTGAAGTTCTTCGGCATCGCCACCGAGACGCGCAATGCCGAGATGCCCAACGTGCCGACGCTGAAGGAGCTCGGCGTGAACGTGGTGTACGACGTCAACCGCGGCCTCATGGCGCCCAAGGGCACTCCGGATGCGGTGCTGGCGAAGCTGGAGGCGGCGTGCGCCGCGACCGTCAGGGAGCCCGCGTTCACCGAGTCGATGCAGAAGCAGGCCACTGCGGTGCGCTACATGGGCCGGCAGGAATACGCGAAGTGGCTGCGCGGCAACGACGATCTGAACAGGAACCTGGCGAAAGAGCTCGGCCTGTCGAAGCGCTAGCCACTCCACGAACACGCGCGGCGTGTTGAGCCGGGACGGCTGGGCGGGGCTCGCGGTGCTGGCCGCGAGCCTCGTGCTTTTCTGGCTCACGCTCGGCCTGAAAGGCAACCCGATGGTGCCCATCGGGCCGGGCTTCTATCCGCGCATCGTCCTCGGCATCACCGCCGCGCTTGCGCTGCTGCTGGTCGGTGCCGACTGGGCCGCAGCCCGAAAGCGCGCTGCGCCGCCCGAGGCGAGGGCGCAGCGCAATTACCGGCTGGTGGCGGTGATGTTCCTCGTGTTCGGGGTGTATTGCGGCGCGCTGCCTTATCTGGGCTTTCGCGTCGCCACGTTGGCCTATATCGCGGCGAGCAACGCGCTGCTCGATGCGCCGCGCGGCGCGCGCGGCGCGCGCGGCTGGGGCCGGGTGGGGCTGGTTGCGCTCATTGCCACCGTCGTCATCTACTACGTGTTCGAGCACTACCTGCTGGTGCTGCTGCCGCGCGGGCGCTGGACCGGCTTCTAGGCCATGTTCGAGCTGCTCGGCACGGCGCTGGTGCATCTGATGCAGGTGAAGTACATGGTGCCGCTCGCCCTCGGCACGCTGGCCGGCATTGTCGGTGGCGCGCTTCCCGGCGTGACCATCACCATGACCATCATCGTGGTGCTGCCCTTCACCTTCGGCATGGACCCGCTGCAGGGGCTCGCGGCGATGACCGGCGTCTACGTCGGCGGCTCGGCGGGCGGGCTGGTCACCGCGGTACTGCTGGGTCTTCCCGGCACGCCTTCGGCGATCGCCACCACCTTCGACGGACACCCGATGGCGCAGCGCGGCGAGCCCGGCCGCGCGGTGTGGACCGGCGTCTGGGCCTCGGTGTTCGGCGGCTTGATCGGCGGCGTGTTCCTGATCGGCGCGACCGGGCCGCTCGCCAGCATCGCGCTGCAGTTCGGCCCATGGGAGTTCTTCTCCCTGTTCATCCTCGCGCTGTCGATGGTGGCCGGGCTGGTGGAGGCGTCCCTGCTGAAAGGGCTGATCGCCGGCGCGCTCGGCTGCGTGGTCACCGTCCTCGGCACCGACCCGGTGATGGGTCAGGAACGGCTCACGCTCGGCGTGCCCTTTGTCCGCGGCGGGATCGATTTCCTGCCGGTGCTGATCGGCGTGTTCGCGTTCGCGCAGATCATGACCGAGGTGGAGCGCGTCGGCGGGGTCGAGCGAGCCGCGCACGCAGCGCAGCGCAAGCTCAGCCTCGCCGTGTCGCATGCGAAAGTGCTGTGGGACATCGTGTCGCGCCCGTTCCTGCTGCTGTGGACTTCGTTCATCGGCGTGCTGATCGGCGTATTGCCGGCGATCGGCGGCAGCGCGGCGAGCATGATGGCCTACGACCAGGCGAAGAAGTTTTCGCGGCACCCGGAGAAATTCGGCAGCGGCGTTCCCGAGGGCATCATCGCCTCGGAATCGTCCAACAACGCCAACGTCGGCGGCTCGCTGGTGACCATCATGGCCTTCGGCATCCCGGGCGACGCGGTGACCGCGGTGATGCTGGGCGCGCTGACCATCCATGGCATCCAGTCGGGACCGCTGTTCATCTCGCAGAACGCGCAGCTCGCCTACGGCATTTTCGCCGCTTACCTGGTGGCGCACCTGCTCATGGTGCTGATCCTCGCCCTGGGCGCGCGCTGGATGCTGCGCGTGGTGACGGTTCCCAAAGCGGCGTTGTTTCCCGTGGTGCTGGTGTTGTGCACGGTGGGCGCCTATGCGCTCAACAACACCATGTCGAACGTCTATGTGCTGCTGGTGTTCGGCGTGCTCGGCTACGCCATGGTCAAATTCGGCTTCCCGCTCGCGCCGTTCATCCTCGGGGTGATCCTGGGCGACCAGATCGAGATCAACCTGGTGCGCTCGATCATGACCGACAGCGACCTGTGGCTGTTCCTGACGCGGCCGATCTCGGGCACGCTGCTGGCGATGTCGGTGGGCTCGCTGCTGCTGTCGATGTGGCAGCACCGGCGCCAGCAGCGCAAGCTCGCGGCGAGCGGCGAAGACGCCGACTTCTAGCCGCTATACTTGGCGCCCCAGACACGAATCGAACGTGCGACCTGCCCCTTAGGAGGGGGCTGCTCTATCCACTGAGCTACCGGGGCGCGAGCCCCGATTCTACCGCTTGCGAATTCTCCTCTCAGCCGCATTCTTGCTCGCTGCCGCACCCGCCGCCGCGCAAAGCTGGGCGTGGGACGATGGCAGCGTGCCGTTCGTCGTCACCCCAGCCGAGATCGTCGAGC
>JAOUGZ010000459.1 GCA_029865405.1 Betaproteobacteria bacterium | reverse complement strand
GCGCGAGATGCACCACAATCCAGGCGTACGACAGGTGCAGGATCCACAGGATCGGGCGGCGCAGGGTCTTCAGCGGCGCCCACAGCGCAAGGCGTGCCGCGTGCAGCACCGCGGCCAGGAGGGCCAGGCCGGCGGCGAGCTCGGTGCGCGATAAGGCATCCGCCGCAATCAGCGCCAGGATTGCGCCGAGAGCGGCGAATTCGAGCCACGCGTGGCGCCGCGCGCCCGCACCCGGCACCGCGTTGTTGGTGAAGGCGGGGATCACGCGGCCGCCGACCACGGTCATCACGAACAGCACCACGTCGAGCCCGAGGGCGAGGCCGACCTGCGGATAGCGCTGCACGATGACGCCCGCGGCGCCGAGTGCGAGCACCAGCAGGATGAAGAAGAGATTGCGCCGGTTGCCGGCCGCGACGAGCGGCTGCCCGATGCCCCAGGCGACGGCGAGGGCGAAGAGCGCACCCGCCCAGGCGGCGGCGGGCAGGGAGACGAAGGCGAGCGCGCGCGCGAGAAGCCACAGCGCGGCGATGGCCGCGAGCGCGGCGCCGGTCGGCGTGGGGCGGCCCGTCCATGCCCGCACCGCGGTAAGGAGAAAGCCGGCAATCACGGCGAAGGCGAAGCCGAAGATCATCTCGTGCGCGTGCCAGAGGATGTTCGCGCCCGGCAGCCGGCCCGCGTGCTGGAGCGCCCAAAGCGGCACGGCGAGCGCGGCGAACGCGCCCGCAAGGAGATAGAGCGGCCGGAAGCCGAGATCGAAGAGCGCGAAACGCCCAGGATCCACCGGCCGCGCCGGCGCTTCAACAGGGATCAGCATGTGCGCGGCATGCTACGTGCCGCGCGCACCGCAGGGCTTGATGCAGGTCAATGCGCGGGCCGCCCCTGGAATATCATGAGAGTCATCCCAAACAAAACAGGACTGCGCATGAAGATTCTGGTCGCGGTGGACGGCTCGAAGCCCTCGCTCGAGGCGGTGGACTGGCTCATCTCGCATGCGGGGCAATTCCGCGTGCCGCCGGCGGTGGAGCTGCTCACCGTGCACGAGCCGATCGCAGGACTCGCGCGCTTCGGGCTGCGCCTGAAGAAGGCGGAGATCGCGCGCTGGTACCGAGGGCAGGGCGAGGCCGACCTGAAGAAGGCGCGCGAGCGGCTGCAGCGCGCGGGGCTGCGCTTTCGCGCGCAGATCCACGTCGGACCGGTCGCCCGGACCATCGTGCAGCAGGCACGGCGCACGAAGTGCGACCTGATCGTCATTGGCTCGAGCGGCATGGGCGCGGCGGGCAGTCTCCTGGCTGCGTCGGTCGCAGCCAAGGTGCTGCACCTCGCCCGGTGCCCGGTGCTGCTCGCGCGGTAGACGCGCCGGCGCTTGCCAAGGCCGGTGCCGTAGCGCTTCGCCGTGGTAGGCTTTTTAGGATCCCTTCTCCTCAACCGATGGAAACCATAAAGATCAGCATCGAGGGCATGACCTGCGCAGGGTGCGTGAACAGTGTCACGCGCGTGCTCACCGCCCTGCCGGGCGTCTCAGCGGCAGACGTGTCGCTCACCAAGGCGCGTGCCAAAGTCACCTTCGACCCCGCGCGAACCGGCGTCGAGGCGATGAAGCGGGCCATAGAGCGCGCCGGCTACAAGGCCGCGTGAAGCCCTCGCTCGCTGCCGGCGCCGCCGGCGAGAAGGCGTTCACCGTGGACGTCGCGCGTTGCATCGCCTTCATGGGTCCGGAGAACGCGGTGTACGCCACCCCGAAGATGGTGAGCGACGTCGAGTACGCGATCCGCGACTTCCTGCTCGAGCACCTCGACGCCGGCGAGGACACCGTCGGCACCCGCGTCGTCATCGACCATCTGGCGGCCACGCCCGCCGGCATGGAGGTCACCATCCGCTTCCGGGTGTTGGCGGTGGAAGGGCGCAGCGTGCGCCTGGCTTTTACCGTGCACGACAACGTCGAGGAATGTGGGCGCGGCGAGCACGTGCGCTTCGTCGTAGACGTGGAAAAGACCCGCCAGCGCCTGGCTAAGAAGCGCGCGAACCTGCCCGGCGGCCCCCCGCAGAAGACTTAGCGCTTCGCGTAGAATCAGGCGCTTACACCACCATGCGCCTGGCCTTAGCCCTCCTCATCGCGTTTTCGCCCGCCTGGGCGCATGCCCAGGCAAAGCCGGCGCCGGCCATGCCGGTGCGCGCGGCGCTGGCGAAGACGGCGCCCGCGGTCGACGAGGCCACCGCCGTCGGCACGCTGCGCGCCGACGAAGCCGTCACCATCCGGCCGGAAATCTCCGGGCGCATCGCCGAGTTCCGCTTCAAGGAAGGCCAGCGCGTCGAGCGCGGCGCGCTGCTCGTGCGCCTCGACCAGGCCGAGCTCGCTGCGGTGCTCGCCTCGAGCCGCGCGCAGGCCGGCCTCGACAAGCAGCGCGTGGAGCGCGCCGAGGACCTGTTCAGGAAGAATTTCATCAGCCAGCAGGCGTTCGACGAGGCGCGCGCCAACGCCGCACGCTCGGCTGCCAAGCAGCGCGAGGACGAGGCGCGCCTCGCCAAGACCGAGATCAGCGCGCCGTTCGCCGGCGTGGTGGGCCTGCGCCAGGTGAGCGAGGGCGCCTTCGTCGCCGCCGGCACCGACATCGCGCGGCTGGAAAAGATCGACCAGCTGAAGCTCGACTTTCGCGTGCCCGAGGTCTACGTCGGCCGCCTGCAGCCGGGCCAGGCGGTGCGCGTGCAGCTCGATGCCTATGGCGACCTGCGCTTTCCCGGCGCCGTCTACGCCATCGAGCCGGCGGTCGACGAGGCGACGCGCACGGTCCTGGTGCGCGCGCGCGTCGCCAACCCACAGCTGAAGCTTCGCCCCGGCATGTTCGCGCGCGTCTGGGCGCAGCTCGCGGTGCGCGAGAACGCGGTGTGGATCCCGGAGCAGGCGATCGTGCCGCGCGGCCAGGATAGCTTCGTGTTCCGCGTCGTCGACGGCAAGGCCGAGATGGTGAAGGTGCAGACCGGTGTGCGGAAGGTCGGCGAGGTGGAGATCTCTCAGGGCGTCGCCGCGGGCGACTTGGTGGTGACCGAGGGCCTGCAGCGCATCGGGCCGGGCTCGGCGGTGACGGTGATGCAGGGCGCGCCGAAGCCGGCGGCGGCGGCGGCGGACAAGAAGGGCTGATGGCTTTTGACTTTCAATGCATCTCGGCTTTTCCGGCGGCTTCTTGCCGGAAAAGCCGAGACATGACGCCGCCTGCTCCGGGCGCGATCCTCGTCTCGCCGCCTGAGCATCAGTGTCTCGCCTTTTCCGGCAAGAAGAAAAGCGCCGGAAAAGGCGAGATCGGATAGGGGCAAAGGCGAAAAGCAGTGCAACTCC
>JAOUGZ010000458.1 GCA_029865405.1 Betaproteobacteria bacterium | reverse complement strand
TCATCTTCTGGCGCGAGGTGGCTTGCCGCGCCTTCGCCTTGTGCGCGCGGAAGCGGCGCACGAAGTCTTCCAGGTCGGCGATGCGGTCCTTCGCCTTGGCGTTGTCCTTTTCCAGCTGCTGCTTCGCCAGGGTGGAGGCTTCCATGTAGTCGTCGTAGTTGCCGGGGTAGACCTTGATCGCGCCGTAGTCGACGTCCGCCATGTGCGTGCAGACGCTGGAGAGGAAGTGCCGGTCGTGCGAGATGATCACCATCGTGCTGGTTCTGCGGTTCAACACGTCTTCCAGCCAGCGGATGCTGTGGATGTCGAGGTTGTTGGTCGGCTCGTCCAGGAGCAGGATGTCCGGGTCGCCGAAGAGCGCCTGCGCGAGCAGGACTCTTACTTTCCAGCCCGGGGCGACGGCGCTCATCGGGCCGTTGTGCTGCCCGGTGGCGACGCCCAAGCCCAGGAGGA
The DNA here is from genome assembly GCA_029865405.1 of Betaproteobacteria bacterium. The sequence goes on along the minus strand of JAOUGZ010000458.1, from coordinate 2,879 downwards.
GTTCGCCGGCTCTCGCTTCTGCCGTGTAGCCGCCGTACTCCGCGTACTTGTGCTCGAGGTCGGCGGCGCGCGTGTAGTCGTCTTCGTTCGAGTTCTCGTTGGCGTAGATCGCGTCACGCTCCTGCGCCGCGTTCCACATCTTTTCGTGGCCCATCATCACCACGTCGAGCACCCGGGTTGATTCGTAGGCGAACTGGTCCTGCCTCAGGCGCCCGACGCGCTCGTTGGCGTCGATCGCGATCGTGCCGGCGGAGGGCTCGAGCTCGCCGCCGAGGATCTTCATGAACGTCGACTTGCCGCAGCCGTTGGCGCCGATCAGGCCATAGCGGTTGCCGCCGCCGAATTTCACGGTGACGTTGGAAAACAGGGGCTTGGCCCCGAACTGCATGGCGATGCCGGAGGCGACGATCACTTAAGCGGTTCCAGAAATAGAAAAGCCGGCCGCGGCCAGCTTCGGGTTGGGCTCTACTGCGCGGGGCGCATTGTAGCAGGCTCGCCTTGTGGCGGCGCAGCCGAGCGGCAGATCGAATCTGACGAACTGACCGCCGAAGCGGCCGGCGTCCCGTCCTAGAGCGCGACCTCGAGCGGCGCGTCGCTCAGCGCGCTCACCCGCATGACGGAGAACCCCAGCACGTTACCCTTCTCATCCACCTTCTCCATGACGTGGGGGTTCGCTGTCTCGCGGAACACGCCGGGACGCTGCTCGAACATCACTTCCAGGAAGTCGCCTTCCTTGTCGTACCAGATCTTCAGTCGCTTTTCGGCCATAGTTGTCTGCCTGCCGCCGGCGTGGTCATCAGATACGCCGTCAGGACGAAGGCGTCATTGTCCGCCATCTTGACCACCACGCAAAGGTGCTTATCGCCGACTCGCGTTGCCACGTACATCCGGTAGTACAGGCGAGCCCGCGGGTCGCTGAGCGATTCCAGCACCCTTTCCGGGCGCAGGAGCGTCTCCGCGATCCGATCCTCCATTCCCTGCATCTCCGGGTGTTCGAGAATGTGCGCCAGCCGCTCATCGGTCAGCCGGATCGCCCGTCCCTCGTAGTCCCTGAAGGTCTTCATCCTCGCCCCGCCGATTCAACGCGCCACGACAACTTTGGATGACCGGGGCCGGCCGATGCGTTGTACCCTCCGCGCATGCCAAAACCACTGCATGAGCTGTCCGCGGCCGAGGCCGCGCGTCTTCTCGAATCCCGCGAACTGACCGCCGAGGCGCTCGCCGCGGCCTGTCTGGAGCGCATCGCCGAGCGCGACGATTTCGTGCGCGCGTGGGCGTTCCTCCACGAAAAGCAGGCGCTCGCCGCGGCGCGCGAGCTCGACCGCACGGCTCGGCGCAGCCGGCTGCACGGCGTGCCTTTCGGCGTGAAGGACATCATCGACACCGAGGACCTGCCGACCGAGTACGGCTCGCCGATCTACCGCGGCCACCGTCCCAGGGCGGACGCCGCCTGCGTTGCGCTCCTGTGCCGCGCGGGGTGCCAGATTCTGGGCAAGACCGTCACCACCGAGTTCGCCAACAACCACCCGTCGATGACGCGCAACCCCCACGATCCCGCGCACACGCCCGGTGGCTCCTCCAGCGGCTCCGCTGCCGCGGTGGCCGATCGCATGGTGCCGCTCGCCTTGGGGACCCAGACCGGCGGCTCGGTCATCCGGCCTGCCGCCTACTGCGGCGCGTTCGCGATCAAACCAAGCTTCGGCAGCATCAACCGCCAGGGGACGAAGTTCGTCGCCGAATCGCTCGACACCATCGGCATCTTTTCAAGGAGCGCGGAAGACCTGGCGCTCGCGCTCGAGGTGTTGTCCGGCCGCCCTGCTCCGGACTTCGGTTCGTTTACCGGCAAGCCGCGCATCGGGCTGTGCCGCACCCCGCGCTGGCAGGACGCCGACGCCTTGTCGCAGGCGAACCTCGAGCAGGCGGCGCGGGTTCTGGCGAAGGCCGGCGCCACGGTGAGCGACTTCGAGCTGCCTCCCGGCAGCGAGGCGCTTTTCGACCGCCACAACATCATCATGGGGTTCGAGAGCGCGCGGGCGCTGGCCTGGGAGTACGAGAACCATCCCGACCAGATCAGCACCACCTTGAAGCCGCGCCTCGACGAGGGCTGGCAGGTAACCCGCGCCGACTACGACGCCGTGCGCGAGACCGCCCGCCAGTGCCGGCGCGCCTTGGCGGACAGAATGCGCGAAGTCGATTTCCTGCTGACGCCGAGCGCGACGAGCGAGGCGCCGCGGTCGCATGCGAGTACCGGGGACCCGGTGTTCAACCGCGCCTGGACCTTGTTAGGCGTCCCCTGCGTTACCGTGCCGCACGGCAAGGGCGCGCATGGGCTGCCGCTTGGGGTCCAGCTCGTTGGGCCGTTCGATGGGGACAGCGCGCTGCTCGGGTGGGCGCATTGGGCTGCCAGCGCGCTGGCCAGCCGCGACTGACTCAGCGCAGCGCCCGATAGAGAAACGGCAGGCTCACGTCCATGCGGTAGTCGATGTCCGAGTGGTCGTCGGGGAATTCCTCGTAGCGGTGGCCGACGCCGGCCTCGGCCAGGCGCCGCGACAGGATCCTTGAGCCGTACTGGATGTGGTACTGGTCGGTCCAGCCGCAGTCGATGTAGATGCCGCGCAGCGACTTCAGGCCTGCCCGGTATCTGGATACCAAATTGACGGGGTCGTGGCGCCGCCAGTTGCGCCAGCGCGCCGCGAGGAGCTCGCCGGTCTCGGCGTTGAACGGAATGCGAAAGCCGTTCGGCGCGCGCGGATCGGGGTCGTAAGTGGCGGCCATGCACAGGTTCATGATGCAGTGCACCTCCTTCCCCGAGAGCTTCTCCTTCTTCCAAACAGAAGACAGAAACCGCTTGATCCGCCCGTCGTCCTTCCCCTGCTCCA
>JAOUGZ010000457.1 GCA_029865405.1 Betaproteobacteria bacterium | reverse complement strand
CCGCCGGCATGATCCCGCTGGGCAAGCTGCACATGGTGGAATTCGCCTTCGGCGCCTGGGGCACCAACAAGCTGATGGGCACGCCCTGGAATCCCTGGGACATGAAGCGCGCACGCGCGCCCGGGGGCTCCTCCAGCGGCACCGGCGTGGCTGTGGCGGCCGGCCTCGCGCCCGCCGGCATCGGCAGCGACACCGGTGGCTCGGTGCGCGTGCCGGCGGGTTTCAACGGCCTCGTGGGCCTCAAGGTCACGTTCGGGCGCATCAGCCTGCGCGGCACGGGCCTGCTCTCCTGGACGCTCGATACCATCGGCCCGTTGGCGCGCTCCGCGGATGACTGCGCCGAGCTGCTGCGCGTGCTCGCCGACGATGGCGCGCCGGACCTGCCGGCGGCGCTCGTTGCCGGCCGGCTCGATCACATGCGCATTGCGCTCCCCGATCGCGCGCAGCTGCCGCCGTTCATGCATCCGGCGGTGCTCGCGGCATGGACCGATGCCGCCCAGCGCCTGGAAAAGCTCGGCGCGCAGGTCGTGCCGGTGCGCCTGCCCGAGTGGTACTTCGACCTCGCGCGCCAGGTCGGCATGATCATCGCGTCCGAGGCCTTCGACCTGCACCGCGCGCACATCGAGGACCGCGGCCAGGCGATCAACGATGCGGCGCGCGAGCGCGTCCTGGGCGCCACGAAGCTCGCGCCGGGCGAATACGCCGGCATGCTGCGCCAGATGGCGGAGCGCCGGCGCGAGTTCCAGGCGTGGTTCGAGAAGTTCGACGCGTTCCTGCTACCGACCGTCGCCGTGCCCGCACCGGCGCTCGACGAGCTCGACGAGCAGGCGCCGATTCCGGCGTTCCTCACGCGCTCGGCGAACTATCTCGGGCTATGCGCTCTCGCCATGCCCGCGGGGCTCCACGAAGGCCTGCCGCTCGGCGTGCAGATCGTCGGCAAGCCGTTCGCCGAGCGCACCATCCTCGAGATCGGCAAGGCTTATCAGGAAGACAGCGGCCACCACCGGCTGCGGCCGAAGCTCGGCTAGCCGAAATAGGCCTGGTGCACCGCCGCGTCGCGCGCCAGCTCCTGCGCGCTGCCGGCGGCCACCACCCGGCCCTGCTGCAGCACGTAGCCGTGGTGGGCGATGGCGAGCGTCTGGTGCACGTTCTGCTCCACCAGGAACACCGTGATGCCCTGCTCGTTGATGCGGCGGATGATCTGGAAATTCTCCTTCACCAGCAGCGGCGAGAGCCCCAGCGAGGGCTCGTCTATGAGCAGGAGCCGCGGCGCGCCCATCAGGCCGCGGCCGATCGACACCATCGCCTGCTCGCCGCCCGACATGGTGCCGGCGAGCTGCGCGCGCCGCTCGGCGAGGCGCGGGAAGATCTCGTAGGCATGCGAAAGGCGCGCGGCGACGGTCGATTCTGACGTCTCCTGGTATGCCCCCAGCCGCAGGTTCTCCTCCACCGTGAGCTTGGGAAACACCTTGCGCCCCTCGGGGATGCAGGCAATACCGGCGGCGACCACCTTGTGCGTGGGCAGGCCGGTGAGCTCGGCATCACCAAAGCGGATCGAGCCCGCGCGCGGCGGCGTAAGGCCGAGGATGGCGCGGATCAGCGTGGTCTTGCCCGAGCCGTTCGAGCCAAGCAGGCAGGTGATGCTGCCGGGAGCGACCGAGAGCGTCACGCCCTCGAGCACGTCGGCTTTGTCGTAGGCGGCGTATACGTCCTTCACCTCGAGCCGGGCAGCTGCGCTCATCGCATCCTCACTCCACCCCCAGATACGCTTCCTGCACCTGGCGGTCGGCGGCCACCTCGCGGTAGCTGCCCTCGCTGATCTTGCGGCCGAAATTGAGTACCACGCAGCGCTCGGTGACGCGCTCGATCACGCCCATCTCGTGCTCGATGATGACGATCGTCAGCCCGGCGATGCGCCCGCGGACCTCCAGGATGTCGTCCATCAGCTCGCGCGTTTCCTCCTCGGTCATGCCGGCCGAGGGCTCATCCAGGAGCAGCAGCCGCGGCCGGCTGACGAGCGCGCGGCAGATCTCGATGCGGCGCCGGTCGATCATCGGCAGCGTGCCCACGGCCTCGAACAGGCGCTCGGCGAGCGGCGCGTCGAACACGCGCACCAGCTCGCGCGCCTCCTCGAACGCCTGCTCGAACTGGCGCGCGAAGGCGGCGCGGCGGAACAGGTTGAACCACAGTGCGCGCGAGAGGTTCTTGTGGTTGCCGAGCAGGATGTTGTCGACGATCGACAGCGGCAGGCACAGCCGCGAGCGCTGGAAGGTGCGCGCGATGCCCGCCTCGTACACCGCCTGTGCGCGCAGGTTGGTGATGTCGCGGCCGAGGAACCGCGCGCGCCCCGCACTCGCCTCGTAGATGCCGGTGAGCACGTTGAAGCAGGTGGTCTTGCCCGAGCCGTTCGGGCCGATGAGCCCGACGATCTCGCCCTCGCCCACCTGCATGTCGAGCTGGTCGAGCGCGACCAGGCCGCCGAAGCGCCGGCTGAAGCCCTCGAGCGCGAGCACCGGGGCGTTCATCGCGGCTTCCAGCCCGGCAGGTAGACGCGCAGCCGCCGCGGCAGGAGCCCGCCCGGGCGGTAGAGCAGCACCAGGATCACCAGCGCCGCGTAGAGCAGAAACCGGTACTCCTGAATGAGCTGCAGCTTTTCCGGCAGCACCACCACGATCGCCGCGGCGAGCGCCGCGCCCCAGGGATTGCCGATGCCGCCGAGCAGGATGATCGACACCATGATCAGCGAATCGCCGAACGTGAAGTTGGTCGGCGCGATGAAGCCCAGCATCAGCGCGTAGAGCGCGCCGGCGACCCCGGCCATGAAGTTGCCGAGGGTGAAGGCGACGATCTTCCAGCGCGCGATGTGCACGCCGAAGCAGGCCGCCGCCGTCTCGTCCAGGCGCACTGCGTCGAGGCTCAGGCCGATCCACGAGCGCTCCAGGCGCCGCGTGACGGCGAAGGCAAGGATCACGAGCGCGAGCGCCACCAGTACGTAGCTCACATAGAAGGAGAACTCGACGCCGGCGACGCTGAAATTCTGGTTGAACTTCCAGCCCAGCATATGCATGGAAGGGAGCTTCAAGCCCTGCGGCCCGCCGAGCGTGTCGTTCACCTCGAGGAAGGTCTTGAACAGGAGCACGAAGGCGATGGTGACCACCGCCGAGTAGTGCCCGCGCGTGCGCAGCACCGGCAGGATCAGGATCGAGCCGATGAGCGCCGCCACCGCGCCGCCGATGGCGAGCACCAGGAGGTGCGGGATCGCGGTGTGCGCCGTGAGCACCGCCGCGGTGTAGCAGCCGACGCCGAGGAACGCCGCGGCGGCGAAGTTCACCAT
>JAOUGZ010000456.1 GCA_029865405.1 Betaproteobacteria bacterium | reverse complement strand
TCAGTCGCCGAAACAAGCTCGCGCAGATGGGCGAGCACATCGTCGCGTGAAACCGCCCCGTCGCTCCGCCCGACCGACCAGGCAAATCCGGAACTCGTGGACGCCAGGGCCTTGAACCCCAGGCTCTCCAAATACCGCGCGCTGCCGATGTCCCAGGGGTTCGGAATGACGAAGCACCCCGACTCGTGCAACTTCCGAAAAGAACGCCGCTTTCCCGCAATGCTGGTCACGCGACGATTCTAGCGCGCCAGTACAATCGCCCCATGGACCTCCAGCTCAAGGGCAAGACCGCCCTCGTCTCCGGCTCGACCAAGGGCATCGGCTTCGCCATCGCGAAGCTCCTCGCCGCCGAGGGCGCCAAGGTGATTCTGAACGGGCGTACCGAAGAAGCGGTGGCGGCCGCAAAAAAGCAGATCCCCACCGCCGAAGGCTTCGCCGCCGACCTCGCCACGGCCGAAGGCTGCGCAGCGATCGCCAAGAAACACCCCGAAGTCGACATCCTGGTCAACAACCTCGGCATCTTCGAGCGCAAGAACTTCGAAGACATCGACGACGCCGAATGGCAGCGCTACTTCGACATCAACGTGATGAGCGGCGTGCGCCTCTCCAGAACCTACCTCCCCGGCATGAAGCGCCGCAACTGGGGCCGCATACTGTTCGTCAGCAGCGAAAGCGCGCTCCAGATCCCCGACAACATGATCCACTACGGCATGACCAAGACCGCGCAGCTCGCGATCTCGCGCGGCCTCGCCGAGACCTGTGCCGGCACGCAAGTGACGGTGAACGCGATCCTGCCCGGCCCCACGCTGTCGGACGGCAACAAGGCCGCGATCGAAAAGCGCGCGCCGGGCAAGCCGCTCGCCGAGGTGGAAAAGGAGTTCTTCGACAAGGTGCGCCCGAGCTCGCTCCTCAAGCGCTACGCTACTCCCGAGGAAGTGGCGAGCATGGCGGCCTACCTCTGCAGCCCGCTCGCCTCCGCCACCAACGGCGCGGCGCTGCGCTGCGACGGCGGCGTGGTGCGGGCCTGCTTCGGGTAGGGCGGGCGCTGGCGAGGCCGACGAGCGCATCGATCCGGCCCCGGGCGCCGTGCGGGATGACCCGGCGCTAGGGTTTCCGGCTTGTCCCGATCGGCAGATGGCGCACGCGATGCCGGTCCTCCTCGACGCTGATCACTGCGCCGCTCTCCAGCGCAGCGGACGATTCCGCCAGCATGTCCACCAGGAAGCGCATGGCCGCTCAGCGCGCGTGAACTTCCTCCTCACTCAGCCACGCGGCATACTCGATCGCCTGCTGGATGTCCTCGCGCTGCAGGTCCGGGTAGCCGCGCAGGATCTCCTCCGTGCTCGCGCCGTGCGCGATCTGGCGCACGATCACCGACACCGGAACGCGCATGCCGCGGATGCACGCGCGCCCGCCCATGATCCGGGGGTCGAAAGTGATGCGGTCAAATGTCATGGCGGGGTCTCCTGTCACGTGCGCGCATGCGATACCAACGGGCCGTGGCCGCGACGCCGGCCCGCTCTCCTCTTCGGCACCACCTTGAACTCCAGCCCGGAGGCTTCGAGGATCCTGGTCAGGCTGCGCAGTTCCGGATTTCCGGCCTCCGACAGCGCCCGGCTGAGCGCGACACGGTGCATGCCGGTCTCACGCGCCATCGCGGCCACCCCGCCGCGCGCATTGGCGACGTTGCGCAGCGCCAGCATGAACGCGGCCTGATCGCCTTCGGCGAGCGCGGCGTTCAGATAGGCCACGCAGAGCTCCGGGTCGCGGAGCTGCCGCGTCAGCCATTCACCTTGGTTTTCCGCCGGCAGGTGTCTTGCGCGCTTCATAGTCATTCCAATACCTCTTGGCTCGTCTGATATCGGCGTCCTGGGAGCGCTTCTCGCCGCCGCAAAGCAGGATCACCACCGTTTTGCCGTCCCGGCCAAAATAGACCCGGTAGCCGGCCCCGAGGTGGATGCGAAGCTCGCACACCCCCTCGCCAACCGCCTTCCAGTCGCCGAAGGTGCCGAACGTCAGCCGGTCAACCCTGGCGAGGACCGCGGCGCGTGCCGCCTTGTCGGCGAGGGACTCCACCCATTCCCGGTACGGGAACCGACCCTCGACCGTCCGGTAGTGCAGAATCGAGATGTCGGCCACGCGCCGCCACTGTAGCTTATAAGCATCATATGATCAAGCCGCCAAGATAAGCAGCACGAGATGCTGCGCCGCTACCGAGGGTGGCGGCGAGGTTGAGCAGCGGCTAGGTCAGCGCGACCGCCGGGCGGAGGTGCTCGAGTGGGTTCACCGGCCCGCCCACTTCTGTACCGACTTCAATATCCGCTCATCCGCAAACCCCAGCCGCGCCAGCACCTGCGCGCGCTCGAAGATCTCCTCATAGCGCTCGATCAGGCCGTCCTTCAGCCGGACCTTGCAGATGCCCGCGAAGCCCGCACGCTTGCCTTCGGCGCCCGGGATCTTCGAGGTGTAGGAGAACTCGTAGCTGGCATAGCCGCAATCGCCCTCGGCCACCACATCGCTCAGGCTCCAGGAAAAGTCCGCCGCGTTGCCGTGGAAATGCCGCCGCACCATTTCGGCGATCGCCGCCCTGCCCTTGAACTCGCCGTAGAAGCCGTCGTGATACACGCCAGTTTCGGCAAAGCACCCCGCCGCCGCCTCGGCGTCGCCGCGGCAGATCGCCTGGGTCATGCGCTCGAGCAGCGCCGGGAGCGGGACAGCCATGGTTTCATTCTACAATCGCCCCGTGCTGATCGATTTCTTCCTCAAGCTGAAGAGCCACAAGCTCCCGGTCTCCATCAAGGAGTACCTGACGCTGCTCGAAGCCATGGACAAGGGCGTGATCGGCCCGTCGGTGGACGACTTCTACTACCTCAGCCGCACCGCGCTGGTGAAGGACGAGGCCAACTTCGACAAGTTCGACCGCGCCTTCGCCGAGTTCTGGCAGGGCGTGGAGACCATTCCCGGCATCGAGGCGCGGATCCCGCTCGAGTGGCTGCTCAAGCAGGTCGAGCTCACGCTCTCCGAAGAGGAGAAAAAGCAGATCCAGGCGCTGGGCGGCTGGGAAAAGCTGATGGAAACCCTGAAGCAGCGTCTGGAAGAACAGAAAGGCCGCCACCAGGGCGGCTCGAAGTGGATCGGCACCGGCGGCACTTCGCCCTTCGGCGCCTACGGCTACAACCCGGAAGGCATCCGCATCGGCCAGGACCGCAGCCGCAACCGCAGCGCGGTGAAGGTCTGGGACCAGCGCGAATACCGCAACCTGGACGACCAGGTCGAGCTTGGCACGAGAAACATCAAGGTGGCGCTGCGCCGGCTGCGCAGGTTCGCGCGCGAGGGC
>JAOUGZ010000454.1 GCA_029865405.1 Betaproteobacteria bacterium | reverse complement strand
AGATGAACTCGCCGCGCCAGGGCGCCGGCACCTGCTCGTTGTCCAACGGCGCCAAGTATCAGGTGCACATCGGCAGCTGAGCGAGGATCGCCGCCACGCAGTCCGCGGCCGGCCGGGCGACATCGATGTCGATGGCGCCGGCCGGCGGCTCGAGCGCGGCGAACTGGCTTTTGAGCAGCGACGCCGGCATGTAGCGGTGCTGGCGCGCCTGCAGGCGCGAGCGCAGGAGCTCGAAGCCGCCGCGCAGGTGCACGATGCGGCAATCGAGCCCGTCGCACAGCTTCTCGCGATAGACCTCTTTCAGCGCGGAGCAGGCGAGCACCGCGTTCTCACGCCGGCGCAGCTCCCGGTTCAGCCGCTCGAGCCACGGCCAGCGGTCGGCGTCCTCGAGCGGCTTCCCCGCAGCCATCTTCTGCACGTTTGCCGGCGGATGGAAATCGTCGGCGTCGAGGAACTCCCAGCCCAGGCGCTCGGCGAGCGGCGCGCCGATGGTGCTCTTGCCCGAGCCCGACACGCCCATCACGAGGACGATCACGACTTCGTGATCGCGTGCCCGCCGAAGCCGGCGCGCATCAGCGCGAGAAGCCGGTTCGCATAATCGGCGTTGCCCCGGCTGGAAAAGCGCGCCATCAGCGCCGAGGCGATGACCGGCGCCGGCACGCCGAGCTCGACCGCCTCGCTCGCCGCCCAGCGCCCTTCGCCCGAGTCCGCCACGACCGGCGCCACATCTTCGGGCGCGCCCTCGCGCGCGAGCGCATCGGCGCACAGATCGAGCAGCCATGAGCGGATCACGCTGCCGTGGCGCCAGGTGTCGGCGAGGCGCGCGGCGTCGAAGCCGAAATCCTCGCGCGCGGCGAGCAGCGCGAAGCCTTCCGCGAGCGCCTGCATCATGCCGTACTCGATGCCGTTGTGGACCATCTTGGCGTAGTGCCCGGCGCCCGCCGGGCCGCAGTGCAGCCAGCCGCGCTCGGCCGCGGGCGCCAGGGCGCGCGCGTAGGGCGCGAAGACATCGATCGAGGTCGGCGTGCCGCCGAGCATCAGGCAATAGCCGTGTGCCAGTCCGTGGACGCCGCCCGAGACGCCGGCGTCGACGTAGCGCACGCCCTCCTGCGACAGCGCGAGCGCCCGGCGCATCGAGTCCTTGTAGAAGGCATTGCCGCCGTCGACGAGCAGGTCGCCTGCCGATAGCAGCGGCCGCAGCTCGCCGAGGGTGTCTTCGGTCGCCGCGCCCGCGGGCAGCGACAGCAGGATCACGCGTTCGCCCTCGAGCTGCGCGCAGAGCGCCGCGAGGCCTTCCACGCAGGCGATGCCCGGTTCGCCCGAGAGCGCATCGCGCGCCGCGCGCTCCCGATCGTGGGCCAGCACGCGCACGCCGCCGCGCGCGAGCCGCCGCGCCATGTTGCCCCCCATCCTGCCCAGTCCGACGATGCCGATGTCCATGCCGCCTCCGTGCGATCCGTTCATTCTAGGGCGAGCGCCGACGCGGGCTCGATCCCGGGCAGGCTGCGCAGCCAGGTGAGCTGGCGCTTGGCGAGCTGGCGCGTGGCGGCAACGGCCCTGTCGCGCAATTCGTCCCTGCCGTATTCGCCTTCCAGGTACGACCAGACCTGCCGATAACCCACGCAGCGCATGCTGGGAAGGTTCGCGTGCAGGGCGTAGCGCCTGCGCAGACCCTCGACTTCTTCCACCAGTCCCTCGGCCAGCATGCGCGCGAAGCGCGCGGCGATGCGCCGGTGCAGCTCGGCCCGGTCTTCGGGGACCAGCGCGTAGGCCTTGAGCTGGAACGGCAAGTCCGGCTTCGCCGCCGTCTGCAGCTCGGAGATCGGCCGCCCGGTGAGCTCCCAGACTTCGAGCGCGCGCTGGATGCGCTGGGCGTCGTTGGGCGAGAGACGGGCCGCGGTGGCGGGATCGACGCGCGCAAGCTCGGCGTGCAGCGCCGGCCAGCCGTGGCGCGCGGCGCGTGCGTCGATCTGTACGCGCAGGCCCGGCTCGGCCTCGGGCAGCGCATCGAGCCCCTGCGTAAGCGCCTTGTAGTAGAGCATCGTGCCGCCAACGATCAGCGGAATTCTTCCCCGCCTTTGAATTTCCTCGATCGCGCCGACGCAGTCGGCGCGAAACCGGCCCGCGGAATAGCGCTCCGTCGGGTCGATGAGATCCACCAGGTGATGGGGAACCCTGACCCGCTCCTCGCGCGAGGGCTTGGCTGTTCCGATATCCATGTCGCGATAGACCTGGCCCGAGTCCATCGACACGATCTCGACGGGATGCCGCGCCGCCAGCTCCAAGGCGAGGCGCGACTTGCCGCTCGCCGTAGGGCCGAGTAGGGCGTAGGCCTTACCGGCCACGCAGGAAGAGCTTGTCCAGGTCGCCGAGCGTCAACTGGTACCAGGTCGGGCGGCCATGGTTGCAGCTGCCCGAGCGCTCGGTCTCCTCCATCTCGCGCAGCAGCGCGTTCATCTCCGGCATCGAGAGCTGGCGGTTCGCGCGCACCGCCGCGTGGCAGGCCAGGGTGGCGAGGAGCTCGTTCTGCCGCGCCGCCAGCACCTGCGCGGCGCCAAATTCGCGCAGCTCGGCCAGCAGCGCGCGCGCCAGCGCCGGCAGGTCGCCGCCCGCGAGCAGCGCGGGCGCCGCGCGCACCGCGAGCTCGTTCGGGCCGGCGACGCTCAGCTCCAGCCCGAGCTTCTCCAACGCCTCGCGGTTCTCTTCCGCCGTGGCGACGTCCAGCGCCTCGGCGCGGAAAACCGCCGGCACCAGCAGGCGCTGGCGCTCGATGGCCCCGGCGACCAGGCCGAGCTTCATCTTCTCCATCAGGATGCGCTCGTGTGCGGCGTGCATGTCGACCAGCACCAGCCCCGACTCGTTCTGCGCCAGGATGTAGACGCCGTGCAGCTGGGCGAGGGCGTAGCCGAGCGGCGGCGCCTTGTGCGCGGCGGGCAGCGCCGCCGGCGCCGGCCGGTACGCCATCACCGGCTCGTGCATCGCCAGCGCCGCCTGGATCGCGGGCCCCGGCGCCGAAACGCTAGCGTAGCTCACCGGGGCGTCGGCCGCCGAGGGCGCAAGCGCGCGCTGCAGGGCGTGGAATACGAACTGGTGCATGCCGCGCGCGTCGCGAAAGCGCACCTCGGTCTTCGCCGGATGCACGTTGACGTCGACGCCGCGCGGGTCGAGCTCGAGAAAGAGCACGAACGCCGGCTGGCGCTCGCCGTGCAGGGTGTCGCGATAGGCTTCGCGCACTGCGTGCGCGAGAAGGCGATCGCGCACGAAGCGGCCGTTGACGTAGAAGTACTGCGCGTCGGCGCGATTGCGCGCCGCCTGCGGCGTGCCCGCCAGGCCGTGCA
>JAOUGZ010000455.1 GCA_029865405.1 Betaproteobacteria bacterium | reverse complement strand
GCGAACACGCGGTCGGCGAGCGCGAGCACCAGATCCAGGTTGTGCTCGACGATCACGATCGACACCTGGCCACGCAGCCGGTCGAACACCCGGAACAGCTCCTGCACCACGGTCGGCGCGAGGCCTTCGAACGGCTCGTCAAGGAGCAGCAGCCTGACGTTGCCCGACAGGGCGCGCGCCACCGCCGCCATCTGCTGCTCGCCGCCCGAGAGGTAGTCGGCGGCGACGTGCCTGCGCTCCTTCAGGCGCGGAAAGTACTCGAACACTTTCTCCTCGCTCCACACCACGCCGCGCCGGCCGTCGGTCGCGCGCGCGAGGCGCCCGAGCGCGAGATTGTCGGCAACCGTCATGCCCGCGAACAGGCCGCGCCCCTGCGGCACGTAGCCGATGCCCAGGCGCGCGATGTCGGGGGCGGGCAGCGCGGCGATATCGCGCCCGTCGAAATCGATCCGGCCCGAGGCCGCGCGCACCAGGCCCGCGAGTGTCTTCAGCAGCGTCGACTTGCCGGCGCCGTTGCGCCCGAGCAGCGCCACGATCTCGCCCTCGCGCACGTCGAGCGTCGCGTCGGTCAGGACGTGGCTCTTGCCGTAGAAGGTGTTGACGCCCTCGAAGCGCAGCTGCGGCGCCGCCTCGCGCACCGCGCCTGCCGTGCGCGCGCTGACCGCGGGCGTGCCGGTGCCCGTATAGACCTCCTGCACCCGCCGGTCGCTGCGCACCTCGTCGGGTGTGCCCGCCATCAGCACCTCGCCCTGGTTCATCACCGTGACGCGCTGCGAGAAGCCGAGCACGCGGTCGATGTCGTGCTCGACGATGAGCACGGGAATGCGCGTCGCCACCGCACGGATCAGCCCGGACACGCGCTCGCGCTCGGCCGCCGCCAGGCCAGCGAGCGGCTCGTCGAGCAGCAGCACCCGGGGCTTCGCGCCGAGCGCGATGCCCACATCGAGCAGCCGCTGCCCGCCGTAGGACAGCTCGCCGGCCTCGATCGCCTCGATACCTTCCAGGCCGAGGAAGCCGATCAGCGCCGCGGTCTCGGCGTGGATCTCGGGGTAGCTGTCGATGTCGCGCCAGGCGTTGAAGCGCGCGGCGTGCCGCGCCTGCAGCGACAGGCGCAGGTTCTCGTAGATCGTCAGGCCCTTGAACAGGTTCGTGATCTGGAACGAGCGCGCCAGGCCGCGGCGGCATATGCGATCGGCCGGCAGGCCCTGTACCTGCGCCCCGCCGAGGGTGACGCTGCCCGCGTCCGGCGCGAACATTCCGGAGGCGATGTTGAACAGCGTGGTCTTGCCGGCGCCGTTCGGACCGATGAGCGCGTGGATCTCCCCGGCGCGCACCGCGAGGCTCGCGCCGGCGACGGCGCGGATGCCGCCGAAATGCCGTGACACGTCCGCGAGCTCGAGCGCCGGCGCGTGCGCCGCGTCGGCGCGCAGGAACTCCGGCGGCGGCAGGCCCGCGGTGATGCGGCGCGCGTCCATCGCCGCGGCTTCTTCCGGCGGCGGCCGCCAGCGCCGTTGCAGCTTCGCCCAGATGCCGGCGAGGCCCTCGGGCGAATACAGGACAAAGCCGACGAAGACGAGCCCGAACCACAGGAGCCAGTTCTGCGTCCACATCGAAAACAGCTCGCGGAACACGATGTAGAACAGCACGCCGAGCGTCGGCCCAAGCAACTGGTGCATGCCGCCGATCACCACCATCGCCAGCAGCTCGCCCGAGAAGGCGACCGACACCGACTCGGCCGACACCAGGTAATTGAGGAAGCCGAGCAGCGCGCCGGCGAGGCCGGTGACCACGGCCGAGAGCACGAACGCCGCCAGGCGGTAGCGGTCGACCGCGTAGCCCTGGAACGTGGCGCGCTGCTGGTTCTCGCGGATCGCCACCAGCACGTGGCCGAATGGCGAGCGCGTGACGCGCAGCAGCACGTAGAGCACGCCGAACGCGATCAGAGCGACGAAGCCGTAGTACACGTCGCCGTTGTCGAGCGGCACCGCGGCGAAGCCGCCGCGCGCGAGGCCTCCGAGGCCGTCCTCGCCGCCGGTGAGCTCGGTCCAACGGAAGGCGACGGTGTAGGTGAGCGCCACGAACGCGAGCGTGAGCAGCGCGAAGTACACGCCGCGCCGGCGCAGGATCAGCAGCCCGACCAGGGTCGCGAGCAGCGCGACGCAGGCGAGCGCGAACAGGATCGGCAGCGCGATCTGCCCGGCGAACCACTGCTTCTGCGAGATCGCCGCGGCGTAGGCGCCGATGCCGAACCAGGCGCTGTGGCCGAAGGACACCAGGCCGGTGAAGCCCACCAGCAGGTTCAGCCCCAGCGCGGCGATGGCGAAGCACACCACCTGCGTGGCGGTGCTGGTGGACTGGCCGAGCGCGTACATGGCGAAGGGCAGCACGACGAGCGCCGCCGCGCCGATGAGGAGCGGCCGCGATCTTGCCTCGCGCCAGAGCGCCGTCATTCGAACTTCTCGATGCGCTCGCCGAGCAGGCCGCGCGGACGGAACAGCAGCACCAGGAACATCAGCACGTACATCGACGCCTCGCCCGCCGCGGGCACGAAATGGATGGTGATGCCGCGCACCACGCCCACCAGCAGCGCGGCGAGCACCACGCCCCAGAAGCTGCCCAGGCCGCCGATCACCACCACGACGAACGCGACGGTGATGATCTCGGCGCCCATCGCCGGGTGCACCAGGGCGATCGGCGCGAACAGCGCCCCGGCGAGCGCCGCCATGCCCACACCCAGCATGACGATCGCCGTCATGTACGGCTGCAGGCGGATGCCGAGCGCGGCCACCATGTCGGGCCGCTGGATGCCGGCGCGCACCACGCGGCCGAAGGAAGTCCTGTTGAGCAGCAGCCAGACGCCGCCGAGCACCAGGGCGACGATGGCGAGGAGCAGCAGCCGGTAGCGCGAGAACAGGAAGTCGCCCAGCACCACGCTGCCCTTGAGCGCCTGCGGCATCGACGCCGGCAGCGGCGCCGCGCCCCAGATCATGCGAATCGCCTGCTCGGCCACCAGCGCGAGGCCGAAGGTCACGAGCAGCGACAGGATCGGGTCGGCCGTGTAGAAGCGGCGCAGGATGAAGCGCTCGAAGGCGATGCCGAGCAGCGCCACCGCCACCGGCGACAGGGCCACCGCGGCGCCGAAGCCCAGGCGCCGCGCGATCTCGAGCGACAGGTACGCGCCCAGCGCGTAGAACGCGCCGTGGGCGAGGTTCACCACCCCGCCCACGCTGAAGATCAGCGACAGCCCGAGCGCGATCAGCAGGTAGTAACCGCCGAGGACGAGGCCGTTGACTACCTGCTCCAGCAGGAACAGGAGCTGCATTACATGCTACAGGGGT
>JAOUGZ010000453.1 GCA_029865405.1 Betaproteobacteria bacterium | reverse complement strand
CCGGCGCCGAAGTGGCCGAGATCGAGGCCGACTGGCGCACCAACGTGCTGCGCGTGATCACCAACCCGAGCGTCGCCTACCTGATGATCCTGGTGGGCATCTACGCGCTGATCTTCGAGTTCTCCAACCCGGGGCTCATTCTGCCGGGGGTGGTCGGGGCGATCTGCATTCTTATCGCCATGTACGCCTTCCAGCTGCTGCCGGTGAATTACGCGGGCCTCGCGCTGCTGCTGCTCGGCATCGCCTTCATGGCGGCCGAACTCTGGGTGGCAACGCACGGCGCGCTTGCCGTGGGCGGGCTGGTGGCCTTCGTCATCGGCTCGATCATGCTGCTCGACACCGACGTGCCGCAGTTCGAGATTCCCTACACGCTGATCGCCGGCGTCACGCTGGGCAGCGCAGCGTTCGTGTTCCTGGTGGTCGGCATGATGATCAAGAGCCGCACGCGCCCCGTCGTCGCGGGACGCGAGTATCTGGTGGGCGCCACGGGCGAGGCGCTCGAGGACATCGCGGGCGAAGGCTGGGCGCGGGTGCAGGGCGAGCGCTGGCGCGTGCGCGCCGACGCGCCGCTCAAGGCCGGGGAGCGACTGCGCGTGACCGCGGTCCACGGTCTGGTGCTCGACGCCACGCGCGCGGGCGGCGAACAGCCCTAACGAGGAGAACGGCATGCTGAATTTCGGACTCGGCTTCCTGGCGCTGATCATCATCCTGGTCATCGCGTCGATTCGCATCCTGCGCGAATACGAGCGCGGCGTGGTGTTCCTGCTCGGTCGCTTCCAGCGCGTCATGGGCCCGGGCCTGATCATCGTCATCCCGGGCATCCAGCAGATGGTGCGCGTCGACCTGCGCCTCGTCGTGCTCGACGTGCCGAGCCAGGACGTGATCTCGCGCGACAACGTCTCGGTGAAGGTGAACGCGGTGGTGTACTTCCGCGTCGTCGACCCGCAGCTCGCCATCATCCAGGTGGCGAACTTCCTCGACGCCACCAGCCAGCTCGCGCAGACCACGCTGCGGTCGGTGCTCGGCAAGCACGAGCTCGACGAGATGCTCGCCGAGCGCGACAAGCTGAACGTCGACATCCAGACCATCCTCGACCAGCAGACCGACGCCTGGGGCATCAAGGTCGCCAACGTCGAGATCAAGCACGTCGACCTCAACGAATCCATGGTGCGCGCCATCGCGCAGCAGGCCGAGGCCGAGCGCGCGCGGCGCGCCAAGATCATCCACGCCGAGGGCGAGATGCAGGCCTCGGAGAAGCTCCTGGAAGCCGCCAACATGCTGTCGCAACGCACCGAGGCGATGCAGCTGCGGTACCTGCAGACGCTGACCCAGATCGCGAGCGACAAGTCGCACACCATCGTCTTCCCGCTGCCGATGGACGTGCTCGGGCCGATCCTGGAAGCGGCCAAGAAACTCAAAGGCGCATGAGCGCGGGTGTGCGCCCGCTCGAGGGCATCCGCGTCCTCGAGATGGGCCAGCTGCTGGCCGGCCCCTTTGCCGGCTGCGTGCTGGGCTACTTCGGCGCCGAGGTGATCAAGATCGAGCCTCCGGGCGGCGACCCGATCCGCGGCTGGCGCGTGGTGCGCGACGGCACCTCGCTGTGGTGGGCGAGCCTCGCGCGCAACAAGAAGTCGGTCACGCTCGATCTCGGTACGCCGCGCGGGCGCGAGATCGCGAAGCAGCTCGCCGCGAAGTGCGACGTGCTGATCGAGAACTTCCGCCCGGGGACGCTGGAGAAGTGGGGCATGTCGCCCGACGAGCTGAAAAAGCTCAATCCCGAATTGATCGTCGCGCGTGTCTCGGGCTACGGCCAGACCGGGCCCTACGCCGCGCAGCCGGGCTTTGCCTCGGTGTGCGAGGGTTTCGCCGGCTTCCGGCACGTGAACGGCTTTCCCGACCGGCCGCCGGTGCGGCCGAACCTGTCCATGGGCGATACGCTTGCCGGCCTGCACGCGGTGCTCGGGATCCTGCTTGCGCTGACCGCGCGCCTGCGCGGCAAGACGAAGGCGGGGCAGGTGGTGGACGTGGCCATCTACGAATCGGTGTTCAACCTGCTCGAATCCGTGGTGCCCGAGTACGACGGCGCCGGCGTGATCCGCGAGCCCTCGGGCTCGACGCTCACCGGCATCGTGCCCACCAATACGTATCTCTGCGCCGACGGCAAGTACGTGATCATCGGCGGCAACGGCGACTCGATCTACCAGCGCCTGATGCGGGCGGTCGGTCGGCCGGAGATGGCCGAGGACCCGCGCTTCGCCACGAACGCGAAGCGCGTGGAGAACGAGAATGAGATCGACGCGGCGATCGGCGCGTGGACGAAAGCGCGCAGTTCGGCAGAGGTGCTGGAAGCCCTGCGCCAGGCGGGCGTGCCCAACGGCCCGATCTACAACGTCGCCGACATGATGGCCGATGCGCACTTCAACGCGCGCGGCATGTTCGAGCCGGTGCAGGTGAACGGCAAGCCGCTGAAGATCCCCGCCATACCGCCTTTGCTCGGCGAGACGCCGGGGCGTACGGATGCGCCGGGGCCGGCGCTCGGCGCGCATACGGAGGAAGTGCTGGGATCGCTGCTCGGGCTGAAGCCGCCTTACGGGTAGGGCGGCCTAGGGCACGATTCTCTCCGCGCGGAAGCGCGCGAGGAGCCGGGCGAACATCTCCTCGCTGTCCACCACGGCGTGAAAGCCGTGCTGGCGCGACTTGGTGACGCTGGTCATCACGTCGTAGTCGCAATTGAAGACGTAATCGCCGAACGGCCAGGCGACGACCTCCTTGAAGCCGTAGGGCTTCAGGCCGTGCTTCTGCACCATCGCGTCCCACAGCGGCGCCTTGTCCGCCATGAACCCGACGAGCGCGTGCGGCTGCGGCTCCGCCAGGGGCATGTCGAACGCCTTCGCGATCGCCGGCCACACGTGCTGCCAGCGAAAGTAGTCGCCGTTGGTGATGTTGTAGGCCTGGTTGGCGCAGCGCGGCTCGGTCGCCGCCCAGTAAGCGGCCTCGGCAAAGTGCGCCGACTCGGTCACCTGGTAGAGCGACGACCAGGCCTTGCCGGGAAAAGCGAGCGGCAGGCCGAGCTCCTTGCGCACCGCGGCGTACACCGCGATCACGGAGACGATGCTCATCGCGGTGCCCGGCGCGAAGCCGCACAGCGTCTGCGGCCGCAACTCGGTCCAGCTCCAGCGCTTGCCCTTCTTGAAGTCGGCGAGCCAGTCGATCTGGTCGAAGTAGTAGTTGGCGCCGTCGTGGCGCGGATCGTCCTCCTTCGCCGGCGTCTTGAACGGGCCGAGGTGCGAGCCGTAATATTTGGTGCCGGTCACCAGCACGACGCGCTCGAGCCTCGAGGACGCCT
>JAOUGZ010000452.1 GCA_029865405.1 Betaproteobacteria bacterium | reverse complement strand
CGAGTACCGCTTCAAGTGCCGCACCGAGGGCGTGGATCTGACGCCGTACCTCGACGAAATCGGCCGCGAGGTCGCGGCTCTGTGCGGGCTGCGCTTCCAGGACGATGAGCTCGCCTACTTACGCGGGCTGCGCTTCATGAAGTCCGACTTCGTCGACTTTCTCGCGCTGTTCCAGTTCAATCAGAAATACATCCACATTGGCCGCAGCGCGGCGCCGCGTGAAATCGATATCACCATCCGCGGACCGTGGCTGCATACCATCCTCTACGAAATACCGGTTCTGGCCATCGTTTCGGAGGTGTACTTCCGCCGCACGCAGCCCGGCGCCGACCTGGCCGAGGGGCGCCGGCGCCTGGCGGCGAAGATCGACCTGGTGCGCAAGGTCGAGCCGGCGCTCGATTTCAAGATCTCCGATTTCGGCACGCGGCGGCGCTTCTCCCTCGCCTGGCACGAAGAAGCGATCCGTACGCTGAAGCGCGAGATGCCCCAGTACTTCGCCGGCACCTCCAATGTGTGGCTGGCCATGCGCTTTGGCGTGACGCCGCTCGGCACGCTGGCGCACGAATACATGCAGGCCTGCCAGGCACTCGGCCCGCGCCTGCGCGATGCGCAGGTGTTCGCCATGGACAAGTGGGCGCAGGAGTATCGCGGCGACCTCGGCATCGCGCTTTCGGATACCTACGGCATGGATGCTTTCCTGCGCGATTTCGACATGTACTTCTGCAAGCTGTTCGACGGCGCGCGGCACGATTCCGGCGACCCCTTCGCCTGGGGCGAGAAGATGATCGCCCACTACCAGAAGAATCGCGTCGATCCGCACAACAAGACCCTCATCTTCTCCGATCAGCTGTCGTTTCCGCTCGCCATCGAGATCGCGCGCCGCTTCCACGGCCGCGCGCGCACCGCGTTCGGCATCGGCACCAATCTCACCAACGACCTCGGCTTCGAGCCGCTCAACATCGTCATCAAGATGATCGAGTGCAACGGCCAGCCGGTGGCCAAGGTGTCCGATGCGCCGGGCAAGACCGTGAGCACGGACCCCGGATACCTGGCGTACCTGCGGCAGGTGTACGGGCTCGAGCCAGCGCAGCATTGACGAGCCAGAGCCGCACTGCGGTTGCCGTGCTGGCGACCGTATTTCTCTTCAACCTGCTGGGGCGCGGCAGCGGCGACACCTACGCGGTGTTCCTGCTGCCGCTGGAACGCGAATTCGGCTGGGCGCGCTCGCAGCTCACCAGCGTGTACTCGATGTATTTGCTGGTGGGAGCTTTCATCGCGCCCTTCGCGGGGACGCTGTTCGACCGCTTCGGACCGCGCGTCACCTACAGCGCGGGATTGCTTTGCCTGTCGGCCGCGTTCTTCCTCGCCTCGAGCCTGGGCGACCTGTGGCAGTTCTACCTCTTCATCGGCGTGATGATCGGCGTGGGCGTGGGGTTGGTCGGCATGGTGCCGGCCTCGGCGCTGCTCACCCGCTGGTTCCGCGCGCGCCTGTCCACCGCCATCGGCATCGCGTTCTCAGCGACCGGCACGGGCGTGCTCGTGCTGGTGCCGCTCTCGCAGTGGCTCATCGGGCAGATCGGCTGGCGCACCGCCTACCAGGTGCTGGCGGGGGTCATGCTGCTCGCGGTACCGTACGCGGCCTTCGTCGTGCCTTGGCGCCGTTACGTCGCGGGGCTGCAGGACAGCGTCAGCGGCCAGCGCGCGCGCGCCGCGGGCGAGGGCTGGTCGGTGCGTGCCGCGTTGCGCACGCGCACTTTCTGGGCCCTGGCGCGGGTGTTCTTCTTCACCGCCACGGCCATGTTCATCGTGCTGGTCCAGGCGGTGGTCTACTTCATCGACCTGGGCTTCTCGCCGATCACGGCTGCCACCGCGTTCGGCATCGTCGGGATGCTGTCGGTGGTCTCGGTGTCGACGAGCGGACTGGCGGCGGAACGCTTCGGCTATCGCAACACGGTGAGCGTGAGCTTCGCCGGCACCGCGCTGGGCGTGGCGCTGCTTGCTGCGTTGACGCTGTGGCCCTCGGCGCTGCTGCTGGCGCTGTTCGTCGGCGTCTTCGGCCTGTGCATGGGCGTGCGCGGGCCGATCGTGTCGTCCATCGCCACGCGCAGCTTCCCCGGACCCAGGGTGGCGACGATCTACGGCCTGATCTATGCGGCGAACGCCGTCGGCGCTGCCTTCGGATCGCTGATGGGCGGCGTGCTGCACGATCTGAGCGGCGGTTATCTCGCCGGATTCGCGATGTCGCTGTGCGCGGTGGGGCTCGCCGTGGCGCCGTTCTGGGTGGTGCAGGAACTCAGGAACTTCCGCTGAGCTCGCGCAGCAGCTTTTCGCGCTCGCGCAGCGTGCGCCCACGCAGGTCCGCGGCGCCGCGCTCGGTGACGATGACGCCCGCCTCGCTGCGCGGCGTGGCCACGGGTCCCTGCAGCGTCTCGACGATGCGCACCGCGGGCAGCAGCATCAGCGAGACACCGCCGGGCGACTGGCTGGCGGCGCGCACGAAATCGAGCGCACCGCCGACCGCGCCGAGGTAGCTGCCTTTGGCCACCTCGGCGTTTACCTGGCCCGTGAAGTCAATCTCGATCGCCGAATTGATGGCCACGAAGCGCTCGATGCCGCCGAGGACACGCGCATTGTGCGTGTATTCGATCGAGCGCAGGCGCAGCGCCGCGTTCTCGTGCGCGAAATCGAACAGCTGGCGCGTGCCCATGAGCGTGCCGCCCTGGATTTCCCGAACGA
Organism: Betaproteobacteria bacterium; assembly: GCA_029865405.1. The sequence continues at coordinate 612 of JAOUGZ010000452.1, read as the reverse complement.
CGCCCTTCTGCGATAGCGCGACGACACCGTCGCCGATCGAGCCGGAATGGATGCGCAGGTCCTTGCGCTCGCCAAGCAATCGCAGGACGGCGTCCGGAAGCGCGCCCAAGCCGGTTTCGATCGTGGCGCCGTCCGGAATGAACGCGAGCGCGTTGCGGGCAATCGCGAGCTCCTGCGGGCCCGGTGCCCCATAGGGCAAGGCAACGGGTTCGCGCGAAGTCTCTATCATTGCGGCAAAGTCCGATCGCTTCAGCAACCGGTCGCTGTAGGTCCAGGGCACGCGATCATTGACCTCGGCGATGACCGCACGGCACACCTCGAGCGCCGGCACCAGATACTCCGCCGACAGCCCGAGGCTGTACTCGCCGCGAACGTTCGGCGGGCTGACCTGGACGAGCACGACGTCGGCCTTGATTCTTTTCTGCCGGATCAGCGTCGCCAGCTGCGAGTAGGGATGCGGATGGATGTCGAGCACCCCCGCATCCGCGAGCTTGCGGTTGTGCCCGGAGCCGCAGTAGGCAGCGAGGCGCAGGTGATCGGCGTGCTCCGCCTTCACCGTTCCCGACCAGTTCACGCCCATGAACAGCGTGGCGCCGGAGAACGCCGCGCGCT
>JAOUGZ010000035.1 GCA_029865405.1 Betaproteobacteria bacterium | reverse complement strand
TGGGGATCGCTCACCCTGTGGATGGCTGAGCACTTCCCGCAGAGCCGCATTACGGCGGTCTCCAACTCGAACTCGCAGCGGCGCTACATCCTGCGCCAAGCGGCCGAGCGCGGCCTGCGCAACGTCCGGGTGCTCACCGCGGACATGAACGCCTTCGACACCGCGAAGCGCTTCGACCGCATCGTGTCGGTGGAGATGTTCGAGCACATGCGCAACTGGCAGCGGCTGTTCGCGCGCGTGCACGGCTGGCTGCGACCCGGTGGGCGCTTCTTCATGCACGTGTTCTGCCATCGCTCGACGCCCTACGCGTTCGTCGAGGACGGCCCCTCGGACTGGATGAGCCGGCACTTCTTCTCCGGCGGCATGATGCCGAGCGACGAGCTTGCGCTCAGGTTCCAGGACGCGCTGCGCTTCGTCGAGCGCTGGCGCTGGGACGGCACGCACTACGAGAAGACTGCCAACGCCTGGCTCGCCAACCTCGACGCGCGCCGCGAGCAGGCGCTGCCCGTCCTGGCGGCCACCTATGGCGAGGCCGACGCGGCCCAATGGCTGCAGCGCTGGCGCATCTTCTTCATGGCCTGCGCCGAGCTCTTCGGCTACCGCGACGGGCAGGAGTGGTGGGTCAGCCACTACCTGTTCGAGCGCACGGCGCGCTAGGCGATGGTGACCCGCATGGCGTTCGCGCTCAACATCGTTCTGTTTCAGGTCGGCTGGTTCGCCTGCGTGCTCGGCGCAGCGCACGGGTACGCCTGGGCGGGCGCGCTCGCGGCGCTGGCGATCGTCGCCTGGCACGTTGCGCGGGCAAGCGACCCGCGCCGCGAGGCCGCGCTGGTGGCCTTCGCCGCGGCGCTCGGCGTCGTGTTCGAAAGCCTGCTGGTGCAAAGCGGCTGGATTCGCTTCGGCGCCGGCGTGCTGGTCGAAGGCGCGGCCACCTACTGGATGGTGGCGCTCTGGGCGCTGTTCGCGACCACGCTGAACGTGTCGCTGCGCGCGCTGCGTGCGCACGCCTGGCTTGCCGCGCTGCTCGGCACGGTTGGAGGGCCGCTCGCCTACTACGCGGGCGCGCGGCTCGGGGCGCTCGAATTCGTCGCCACCGGCGCGGGCCTCGCCGCCATTGGCGCGGGCTGGGCGGTGCTCACGCCGCTGCTGCTGCGCGCGGCGCTGCGCCTGGACGGCTACGGCGCTGCGAGGGCGGCATGATGACGCTGGTCTACTCCTGGCTCACGCCGGCGCCGGCGCTGCTTGCGCTCGCGCTCATCGCCTGGGCGATCGCCACCGTGCGCCGCAACGCGGGCCTGGTCGATATCTTCTGGCCGCTCTTTTTCCTGCTTGGCGGCGTCGTGTGCGCGGCGCTCGTTGAAACGCTTGGGGTGCGCGCGCTCCTCGTGATGCTGCTCCTCACGGCCTGGGCGCTGCGGCTGGCAACCTATCTCGCGCTGCGCAACTGGAACGCCCCCGAAGACCATCGCTACCGCGCCATCCGCGCGCGCAACGAGCCCGGCTTCGCCTGGAAGAGTCTCTATCTGGTGTTTGGCCTGCAGGCCGTGCTGGCCTGGCTGATCTTCGCGCCGGTGGCCGTGGCGATCGCCTCACCCACGACGCTCGGCTGGCTGGGCGGGCTCGGTGCGGCGCTCGCCGCGTTTGGCGTGGCGTTCGAGGCAATGGCGGACGCGCAACTGGCGCGCTTCAAGGCCGACGCCGCCAACAAGGGCGAGGTCATGAACCGCGGCCTGTGGCGCTATAGCCGCCATCCGAACTATTTCGGCGAGTTCTGCGTCTGGTGGGGCTTCTACCTGCTCGCGCTCGACGCCGGCGCCTGGTGGACCGCGTTCTCGCCGGTGCTCATGACCGTGCTGCTGCTGCGCGTCTCGGGCGTGGCGCTCCTCGAGCGCGACATCGGTGAGCGCCGGCCCGCCTACCGCGACTACGTCGCCCGTACCAACGCGTTCTTCCCCGGAGCGCCGCGAAACCTATGACGCGCACGCTGCTCATCGTCGCCGCGTGGCTTCTCGCCGCAACCGCCGCGAGCGCTCAACCGCGCGACTGGCACTTCCGCGTGCTGCTCGACGACGCCGAGATCGGGCGGCACCGCTTCACGCTGCGCGAGAACGGCGCGGGCCGCGAGCTGCGCAGCGAAGCGCGCTTCACGGTCACGTTCCTCGCCATTCCCGTGTACCGCTACGAGCACCAGGCGACCGAGACCTGGAGCGACGGCTGCCTGCGCGCCCTCGACTCGCGCACCGACGACGACGGCGAGCGCCTGGCGGTGAACTGGCGCGCGCCCGAAGGCGGCTGCCACATGAGCTTCGCCTACTGGAATCCGCAGATCCTCAAGGCCGATCGTTTGCTCAACGCGCAGACCGGCGAGATGCAGCCGGTGCAGGTCCAGGCGCTGGGTGAAGAGTCGATCGAAGTGCGCGGCACGCGGGTGCGTGCGCAGCGCTACCGCCTGAGCGCCCCGCGCCTGCAGATCGACATCTGGCACGACGACGGCCACTGGGTGGCGCTCGAATCGCTCGCCAAGGGCGGGCGGCGCCTGCGCTACGAGCTGCTATGAGAGCCCTGCTCGCACTTGCCGCAAGCATGCTGGTCGGCTGCGCGAACACGCCGCACCCGCCGCTCGCGCTCGCGTCGCAGGTCGACCTCGAGCGCTTCATGGGCGACTGGTACGTCATCGCCAATATCCCGACCTTCATCGAGAAGGGCGCGCACAACGCCGTCGAGACCTACCGGCTCGCCGCCGACGGCACCATCGAGACCACGTTCCGCTATCGCGCCGACGCTTTCGACGGCGAGGAAAAGCAGTACACCGCGCGCGGCTTCGTGCGGGAAGGGACCGCGAACGCGGTCTGGGGGATGCAGTTCATCTGGCCGTTCGAGGCCGACTACCGCATCGCGTGGCTTGCGCCGGATTACTCGCAGGTGGTGATCGGACGCGAGCAGCGCGACTACGTGTGGATCATGGCGCGCACGCCGCGCATCCCCGAGGCGGACTACCGCCACATCCTCGAGTTCCTCCTGCGCCAGGGCTACGACGTGACGCGCATCCAGAAGGTGCCGCAGCGCTGGTCATGAAAACACTCCTCCTCTCGATGCGTGCCTGGCTGGATAACGATGCCGGCGTGACCCCGGGCGCCGCGCGCGGCGTGGACTGGGCGCGCGTCATCCCGTTCATCGCGGTGCACCTGGGCTGCCTCGGCGTGTTCTGGGTCGGCGCCAGCACCGCCGCAGTCGCGACCGCCGTCGTTCTGTTCGCGGTGCGCATGTTCGCGATCACGGCGTTCTACCATCGCTACTTCTCGCACCGCGCGTTCCGCACCTCGCGCCTCACGCAGTTCGTGTTCGCGCTGCTCGGTGCCTCCGCCGTGCAGCGCGGCCCGCTGTGGTGGGCATCGCACCACCGCCACCACCACGCGCATGCCGACCAGCCCGAGGATGCGCACTCGGCCCGTCAGCACGGCTTTGCCCGGGCGCACGCGGGCTGGTTCCTGTCGCGCGCCCATTTCGCCACGCGCCGCGAGCTGGTGGCGGACCTCGCGCGCTACCCGGAGCTGCGCCTGCTCGATCGCTTCGATGCACTGGTGCCGCTGGCGCTCGCGGGTGGCCTGTACGCCGTAGGCGGTCTGCAGTTCCTGGTGTGGGGCTTTTGCATCTCCACGGTGGCGCTTTGGCACGCGACCTTCACCATCAACTCGCTCGCGCACCGCTATGGCAAGCGCCGCTACGCCACGCACGACGACTCGCGCAACAACCTGTGGCTCGCGCTGCTTACCTTAGGCGAGGGCTGGCACAACAACCACCACCATTACCCCGGCGCGGCGCGGCAGGGCTTCTACTGGTGGGAGGTCGACCTGAGCTGGTATGCGCTGCGCGCGCTCGCCGCGCTCGGCCTGGTCTGGGACCTGAAGCAGGTGCCGGCGCGCGTGCGCGCCGCCCGGCTGGAGGGATCCGCGTGAAGATCGCCATCGTCGGCTCTGGAATCGCCGGCAACGTCGCGGCCTGGCACCTGCACCGCGAGCACGAGATCACGGTGTTCGAAGCCGGCGCGCATGCTGGCGGCCACAGCCATACGCACGAGGTGGAGCAAGCGGGGCGGCGTTACGCCGTGGACACGGGCTTCATCGTCTTCAACGACTGGACGTACCCGAACTTCATCGCGCTGCTCGACGAGCTCGGGGTGGCCTCGCAGCCGAGTTCGATGAGCTTCTCGGTGCGCGACGAGGCGTGCGGGCTGGAGTACAACGGCACCTCGCTCAACGGGCTCTTTGCGCAGCGCCTGAACCTGCTGCGGCCGTCGTTTCTCGGCATGCTGCGCGACATCCTGCGCTTCAACCGCGAGGCGCCGGCGCTGCTCGAGGCGCCCGGGGGCGAGCTGCCGCTCGGCGAGCTGCTCGCCCGTGGCGGCTACGGCCGCGCCTTTCGGGAGCACTACATCGTGCCGATGGGTGCCGCCATCTGGTCCACCGATCCCGCGTCGATGCAACGCTTCCCGGCGCGCTTCTTCGTGCGCTTCCTGCACAACCACGGCATGCTCTCGGTCAACGCGCGGCCCGTGTGGCGCGTGATTCGCGGCGGCTCGGCGCGCTACGTGGACAAGCTCACGGCGCCGTTTCGCGACCGCATCCGCCTGCGCACGCCAGTGGAGCAGGTGCAGCGCCTGCCCGGCAGCGTGATCGTCAAGGCGCGCGGGCGCGCCGCGGAGCGCTTCGATGCGCTGTTCGTCGCCTGCCACAGCGATCAGGCGCTGCGATTGCTCGCCGACCCGAGCCCCGCGGAGCGCGAAGTGCTGGGCGCCATTGCCTACCAGGAGAACGAGGCGGTGCTGCACACCGATACGCGCCTGCTGCCGCGCCGGCGCCGCGCCTGGGCGGCCTGGAACTACCACGTGCGGGGCGAGACGGACGAGCGCGTCGCGCTCACCTACAACATGAATATCCTGCAGGGGCTGGACGCGCCCGCGCCGTTCCTCGTCACGCTGAACCGCGGCGACGCGATCGACCCCTGCAAGGTCATCAAGCGCATCACCTACCACCATCCGCAGTTCACGCCCGCGGGCGTCGCCGCGCAGGCGCGCCAGGCCGAGCTGAACGGACCGCTGAATACGTACTACTGCGGCGCCTGGTGGCGCCACGGCTTCCACGAGGACGGGGTGGTGAGCGCGCTCGCCGCGCTGGATCACTTCCGCGAACGACATGCACAGCGCCCTGTATACCGGTCGGCTTAGGCACCGGCGCTACGCGCCGCGGCCGCACGCGTTCGACTACCGCCTGTTCATGGCGTGGCTCGACCTCGCCGAGCTCGACCGGGTGTTCCGGGGGCGCTGGTTCTGGTCCACGCGGCGCCCCGCGCTCGCCTGGATGAAGCGCGCGGACTACCTTGGCGATGCGGCTGTGCCGCTCGATGAAGCCGTGCGCGCACACGTCGCGCGCGAGACCGGCGTGCGGCCGGCGGGGCCGGTGCGCCTGCTCACGCACCTGCGCATGTTCGGACACTGCTTCAACCCGGTGAGCTTCTACTACTGCTACGACGCACGCGGCGAGCGCGTCGAGACCGTGCTTGCCGAGATCACCAACACGCCATGGAACGAGCGCCATGCCTACGTGCTGCCGGCGGCCGCGAGCGTCGGCCGCGGCCGCGCGCTGCGCTTTCGCTTCGACAAGGCGTTCCACGTTTCGCCCTTCCTGCCCATGGGCCTGGGCTACGACTGGCGCTTCGGCACGCCCGGCGCGCGGCTCGCGGTGCATATGGAGAACTTCCAGGGCGGGCTCAAGGTGTTCGACGCGACGCTCGCGCTCGAGCGTCGCGAGATCACGGGCGCCGCGCTCGCCGGCGCGCTGGCGCGCTTTCCCTTCATGACCGTCCAGGTGCTCGGCGCGATCTACTGGCAGGCACTGCGCCTGTGGGCCCGCCGCACCCCTTTCTACGCCCACCCATGACCGATACCGTCCGCATCGACCTGCCGCGCGCGCCCGCGCGCCGCAACTTCCTCGGCGAGGCCGCGCGCCGCATCGTCCTCTCGCGCCTCGAGCGCCTGTCGCACGGCGCGCTGGTCTTGCACGAAGGCGCGCAGGCCTGGCGCTTCGGTGAGGCGGCAGCGCTCGCGGTGGAGGCGCGTGTGCACGATCCGGCGTTCTACGCCGACCTCGCCTTCGGCGGCTCGGTCGGCGCAGGCGAGTCGTACATGCTCGGGCACTGGGGCACGCCGGACCTCAACGGCGTGATGCGCCTGCTGCTGCGCAACCGCGACGCGCTCGACGCGATGGAGGGCGGCCTGTCGCGCTTCTCGGCGCCGCTCAGGCTCGCGGCGCACTGGCTGCACCGCAATACGCGCGCCGGCAGCCGCCGCAATATCGCCGCGCACTACGACCTCGGCAACGAGTTCTTCCGGCTGTTTCTCGACGAAACGATGATGTACTCGTGCGCGATCTTCGAGCACCCGGCGATGTCGCTCGCCGACGCCTCGCGCGCCAAGCTCGAGGCCGTGTGCCGCAAGCTGGAACTTTCGCCCGGCGACCGCGTGCTCGAGATCGGCACCGGCTGGGGCGGCTTCGCGCTGCACGCGGCGGGCCGCTACGGCTGCCGGGTCACCACCACCACGATCTCGCCCAGCCAGTACCAGCTCGCGCGCGAGCGCGTGCGTGCGGCGGGGCTCGAGGATCGCGTCACGGTGCTGCTCGAGGACTATCGCGATCTCGCGGGGCGCTACGACAAGCTGGTGTCGATCGAGATGATCGAGGCCATCGGCCATCGGCAGTTCGAGGAGTTCTTCCGCTGCTCGGCCGCGCGGCTCGCGCCCGGCGGCAAGATGCTCCTGCAGTCGATCGTCATCGACGACCGGCACTACGCGCGCGCCCGCGACGAGGTGGACTTCATCAAGCGCTACATCTTCCCGGGCTGCTGCATCCCGTCGCTCGGCGCGCTGTCGCAGGCGATGGCCGCGGCAAGCGACCTGCACATCGAGGACGTCGAGGACATCGGTCCGCACTACGCCACGACGCTTGCGCGCTGGCGCGACAACTTCCTCGCGCGGCTGGCCGAGGTGCGCGCCCTCGGCTACCCTGAGGAGTTCGTGCGCATGTGGGAGTTCTACCTGTGCTATTGCGAGGCGGGATTCGCGGAGCGCGCGCTCGGCGACGTGCAGCTCCTGCTGAGGCGCTGAGCCGGATGACGGGCGGCGATTCCCCCGCCCTCGCGCAGATCCTCTACGCGCAGGCGTGGCGCAACGAGCGCCTGCTGAACCACTTTCGCGTCGCCATCTGGACCATCGTCGGCCTGATCACCGGCGGCGCGGAGCTGTTCGCGAGCGCCTCGGTGTCGCCCGGCGCGGTGCTCGCCTTCGGCTGGGGGATCGGCGCGCTCGTGTCCGGACTGACCTGGCTGCGGCACTACTACCGGCGCTGGATCGCTGCGCTGCTCGCCGGCATCGACATCACGGTGCTCGCGCTGTGCATGCATGCCGGGCACCGCTACCTGCTGGTCAACGACCCGGAGCTCGCGCCGCACCAGCTCTACGCCTCGGGCATCGTGCTGGTGGTGCTGCTCGCCACCAACCTGCTGCGCTTCTCCTGGGCGGTGTCGCTCGGCGCCGTGGGGTACGGCGCGGCGGCCTACTTCGCCGTGCTGTGGATCAACGACGCGGTGGACGTGCTCACCTACGTCGAGCTGACGGTGATCGCGCTCCTCGGGCAGATGCTTTTCTACAGCGCGCGCAAGCTCGGCCCCATGGTGCGCCAGGCGATCGAGCGCGATTCGCTCACGCGCTTCCTGCCGGCGCCGCTGCTCGAGCGCGTGAACCGCGACCCGGCGGCGGTGAACCTGGAAGGCGAGGCGCAGGAAATTACGGCGCTGTTCGCGGATATCCGCGGCTTCACCGCGCTCTCGGAGCGGCTCGGGCCGCCCGCGGTGGTGCAGATGCTGAACGAGTTCTTCGCCGAGATGGCGGCCGAGATCGCCGCCCGTGGCGGCATCGTCATGCAGTACATCGGCGACAACCTCTATGCGGTATTCCCGCAGGCGGGGGGTGCCGACCACGCGCGGCGCGCGCTCGAGGCGGCGCTCGGCATGCTGCAGCGTCTCGACGCGTTGAACGCTCGCCGCGCTGCGCGCCGCGAGACGGCGATCGCCATCGGCATCGGGTTGCATACGGGGCCCGTGGTGGCGGGCTCGATCGGTTCGCCCAACCTCCTGCAGTACAGTTACGTAGGCGACACCGTCAACACGGCGAGCCGCATCGAGCGGCTCACGCGCAGGCTCGATCGCGTGCTGCTCGCCTCGGGCACCACCTTCGAGCACGCCGGCGGGCAAGCCGCGTTCGACGCCGAGCGCATGCCCGCGGAGCCGATTCCCGGAAAATCGGCGCCGCTGTCACTATGGGCGGTGCGCGCAGCGGCTTGAGCGCTTGAACAGGGGGAGGGAAATATGGTATCGAACCAGCGCATGGCAGCAGTCACCGGGGCCGGGTCGGGCCTCGGCCAGGCAATCGCGATTCGGCTCGCCGCGGACGGCTTCGCCGTGGCAGCGATCGACCTCGACGAGGCGGCGGCGCGCGCGACCGCGCGCCAGATCGGCGCCAAGGCGGGCGCCTACCGCGCTGACGTCAGCCGCTCGGCCGAGCTCGACAAGGCCGTGAGCGCCGCGATCGCCGAGCTCGGCCCGCTCGAAGTGATGGTCAACAACGCGGGGATCCTCGACGGCTATTTCGACGTCGACGAGATGGACGAGGCGCTCTGGCGCAAGGTGATCGACATCGACCTGACGGGCGTGTTTCTGGGCTCGAAGCGCGCGCTCAGGGAGATGCTGCCGAGAAAGCGCGGGCGCATCGTCAACATGTCGTCGGTCGCCGGGCTGAACGGCACCGGCGGCGGCGCGGCCTATATTGCCGCCAAGCATGGCGTCATCGGCCTTACGCGCCAGATGGCGGTGCAGTACGGCGCGCGCGGCATCCGCGCGAACTGCGTCTGCCCGGGCGCGATCCCGACCGGGCTGCGCGCGCACTCGCAGGCGATCCTCGGCCCCGGCGTGCCCGACATGAGCGCTCGCGGCGTGGCGGTGAACGACGAGATGGTGCGCGCGCTCGTGCCGGTGGGGGTGCGCGGCACGCCCGAAGACATCGCCGACGCGGTAAGCTTTCTCGCGTCGGACGCGGCAAACTACATCAACGGCCACGCGCTGGTCGTGGACGGGGGCTGGCGCGCGAAGTAACGATCCGGTCGGGGGGAAAGATGACTGCGCCTGCATCGAAGGTCGTCCGCACCATGTGCCCGATGAGCTGTCACCCGACCCTGTGCGGCATGCTGGCCGAGGTGCGCGACGGCAGGCTGGTCGGCGTCAAAGGCGATGACGACAATCCCGACAGCCGGGGCTTTCTCTGCATCCGCGGCCAGGCGTCGCCCGAGATCTTCGACAACCCCGCGCGCCTGCTGCACCCGCTAGTGCGCGACCGGCGCAGCGACGCATTCCGGCGCGCCACCTGGGACGACGCGCTCGAGCGCATCGTCGCCGGCATCCGGCAATCGCCGCCGGAGGCGACCGCCCTCTGGCCCGGGCACGGCACCTTCACCACCAACTACGGCACGCGCATCAACGCGCAGTTGATGGCGCGCTTCGCCAACTTCACCGGCGGCCAGTTCTGGAGCCCGACGATGATCTGCTGGGGCCTGGGTGCATTCGGCCTGGGGCTGACGGGCATGCTCGAGACCAACACCAAGGAGGACATGGGCGAGCACTCGCAGCTCATCGTCCTGTGGGCCGCCAATCTCGCCAGCCAGCCCAACACCGCCCCGCATCTGCTCGCTGCCAAGCACCGCGGCGCGCACGTCGTGACCATCGACGTGCGCCATACCGAAGCCTGCGCCAAGTCGGACGACGTGCTGATCATCCGCCCGGGCAGCGACACCGCCCTCGCGCTGGCGATGATGCACGTGATCTGCGCCGAGCGTCGCCACGACGCGTCGTTCGTCGCCCAGCACACGGAGGGTTTCGAGCAGCTCGCAGCGCATGTGCAGGCGTTTTCGCCCGGCTGGGCCGCGGGCGTCACCGGCATCGCCGCCGAGCGCATCGTGGCGCTGGCGCGCCGCTACGCCGGCACGCGTCCGGCGATGATCGTGCTGGGGGGCAGCTCGATGCACAAGGGCGCCAACGGCTGGCAGGCCGCGCGCGCGATCGCGTGCCTGCCGGGCCTGACCGGGAACGTGGGCATTGCGGGCGGCGGCTTCGGCCCGCGCCACGGCAGCGCGGCGCACGGCCGCGGCCTGGGCAGCATCATCGAGCCGCAGCGCCGCCGGCCGGGGACGGCGATGCCCAACCAGATGTCGGCCGTTACCGCGGCCTTGCGCGAGGGCCACATCCAGAACCTGCTGCTGATGGGCACCAACATGCTGTCGTCGTTCGCCGATGCCGAGACTGTGGCTGCGGGCCTGGAGCGCACGCGCCTCTTGGTGAGCTATGACCTGTTCCTGAACGACACGGCGCGTCGCTACGCCGACATCGTGCTGCCCGCCACGGCGTGGCTCGAGGAGCTGGGATGCAAGATGACCCACACGCACCTGTACCTGATGGAACCCGCGCTGGCGCCGGCGGGCGAGACCCGCTCGGTGCACTGGCTGATGAAGGCGCTGGCCGAGCGCCTGGGGCTCGAGGGCTTCCACCCCTGGGAGTCGGAGGAGGCAATGGTGGATGCGATCCTCGATCACCCCTGCACCGGCCACGCTACGGTGGCGTCGTTGCGCACGCAGGGCGGCATCGCAGCGCTGAACATCTCGCACGTTGCCAATCCGGATCTCGACTTCGACACGCCGTCGCGCAAGATCGAGTTCTACTCGGCGCGCGCGCAAAGCCTGGGCCTGCCGCCGCTGCCGTCGATCGATGCGCCCGCGCCGGCCGCGAGCGCCTATCCGCTCACGCTGACCCAGGGGCGCACGCTGACGCACTTCCACGCCTTCTACAACAACGGCCGTGAGCTGCCGACGCTGGCGCGGCGCGAGAGCGAGGCGCAGTTGTGGATCGCCACGGCGGACGCCGCCGAGCGCGGCGTGGCCGACGGCGCACCGATCCGCATCTTCAACGAGCGCGGCGAGCTCGCCGCCAGGGCGCACGTCACCGACCGCATCCCCGCGGGCACCGTGTGGATGCGCGACGGCTGGCCCGGGCTCAATCGGCTCACGGCCGGCGCAGAGGTGCTGCCCGATGTCGCGGTCGACCTGTTCGCGTTCTCCGCGGGACAGGCGAGCTTCGACGCGAAGGTCGAGGTGGCGAGCGCTACTTGCTGATGCGCCGGCGCACGTCCTTCGCCCTGAAGCGCTCCGCGTTGAGCTTCAGGCCCAGGCCGGGTCCCGCCGGCGCGCGAATGCGACCGTCCTTGATCGGCGGCAGCGCGCTGACCAGCTCGCCGTACCAGCCGTAGTAGAACGCGCGCACGATCTCCTGGATGAAGCAGTTGCGCGCGTTCATCGCGAGATGCGTGGAGGCGGCGAGCACGACAGGGCCGGTGCAGTCGTGGAAGGCGACGCTCGTGTGCCAGGCCTCGGCCATTGCCGCGATCTTGCGCGCCTCCGAGATGCCGCCGCACCAGGCGATGTCCATGATCGCCATGCCGGCGCCGTGGCGCTGCAGGAGGTCCTTGTATTGCGCGCGCCCGCCGAGCGTCTCGCCGGTGGCGATCATCTGGTGCGTGCCCGCCTGCAGCTCGCCGAGGCTCTCCAGCTGGTCCATGAACACCGGGTCCTCGATCCACAGCGGCGCATAGGGCTCGAGCGCGCGCACGATGCCCTTGGCGGCGGGCAGGTTCCACAGCGCGTGCAGCTCGCACATCACGTCCATCCTGTTGCCGACGGCCTTGCGGATCCTGGCGAAGGGCGCGAGAGCCTTTTCCAGGTCGGGCGCGGAGAGGTAGGCGCCGTTCGAGGCTTCGGCGGCGAAATCGAACGGCCAGATCTTCATCCCCGTGATGCCCATGTCGAGCAGGCTCTGCGCCAGCTCGTCGGCGCGATTGAGGAACGCGTCGAGATCCTCGTACGGGCCCTCGGCCTGGCCGAGGCCGAAGTTGGCGGTGCCCTGCACGGGCTTCGAGCGCACGTAGCGGTAGCCCGCGCAGGTGTTGTAGACGCGGATGTCGTCGCGCACCGCGCCGCCGAGGAGCTGGTGAATCGGCTGATTGCAGGCCTGCCCCCACAGGTCCCAGAGCGCAATGTCGACCGCGGAGCGCCCGCGCTGCTCGGCGCTCGAGCCGTTGAAGCCGACGTAGCCGATGAGGTTGGCGTGGTGCCGGTCGATGAGCAGCGGGTCCTGGCCTAGGAGGTAGGCGGCGATGATGCTGTGGATGTGGCCCTCGGCCGAATCCGGGCCGTAGAAGGCCTCGCCCAGGCCGACGAGGCCCTGGTCGGTATGGACCTGCACCCAGAGCAGGTTCGGGAACTCGTCGATGCGCAGCGTTTCGAGGACGGTGATCTTCATGGTGTTTCCGGCGGTAGCGTGCAGGAGAAATTACGATCGCCG
>JAOUGZ010000451.1 GCA_029865405.1 Betaproteobacteria bacterium | reverse complement strand
CGAGGTAGTAGAGCAACGCCGGTACCAGCGCCCACAGCGCGACCTGCGCATAAGGAACAGCGAGGAACTCGGCCATGACGAAGGCCGCCGCGCCCATGATCGGCGGCATGATCTGCCCGCCGGTGGAGGCGACCGCTTCGACCGCGGCGGCGAAGGGCGGCCGGAATCCGGTGCGCTTCATGAGCGGAATGGTGATCGGGCCGTCCACCATGACGTTGGCCACCGCGCTGCCCGAGACGGTGCCGAAGAGGCTCGAGCTCACCACCGCGACCTTGCCCGGCCCGCCGGCATAGCGCCCGGTGATGGAGAGCGCGAAATCCATGAACAGCTGCCCGGTGCCGCTCTTTTCCATGAAGGCGCCGAACAGTACGAACAGCATCACGTACGAGGCCGACACGCCCAGCGTTTGCCCGAAGATGCCCTCGGTGGAGAAGTACACCTGCTCCATCAGCACCGGCAACGCGACGTGCGATTGCAGCGCGTAGGCGAGGAACACCATCGCCGTGAGCGGCAGCGCCCAGCCGATGACGCGGCGCGTCGCCTCCAGCACGACGAGCACCGAGACCACCGAGTAGAACTTGTCCCAGGCGCTCAGCTCGTCGATGTAGATGATGCGGTTGGTGTAGTACTGGTAGTTGAGGAAGATGTGCAGCACCACGCCCCAGCCGGCGACGAGAAACAGCGCATCGAGCGCACGCCACAGGCGCGATCCGTCCCTGCGGAACGGATACAGCATGAACACCAGGGTGAGCGCGAACAGCAGGTGCGTGCCGCGGAAGATCAGCGCCTCGGGTGGCCCGAAGCCGGCGACGTACATGTGGTACAGCGACATCGCCACGGCGACGGCGAGCGCCACCCAGCGCAGCGCCCTGAGCGCTGGTGCGGTCGCGGGTTTCTCGTCGGAGACGACGTCCATGAAGCGAAACGGGGCGGTGCAGCCGCCCCGTCTTCTCTACACCCGGTGAAGCGCTACATTGCCCCTACTTCTTTGTAGAACTTCGCCGCACCCTTGTGGAACGGCACGCCGATGTCGAGTGCCATGTCTTTCGGGGTCATGCCGTCGATCGCCTTTACCACGGCTGCCATGTCGCTCACGCCGGCCGCCATGGCTTTGACCATGCCATACACCGTGGCTTCCGGCAGATCGCAGGCCACGACCACGTGCGTCGAGTAGCCGATCACCGGCACATCCTTGTCCTGCTTGGGGTAGGTCCCCGCCTTGATGATCAGCTTGTTGTGGCCCGGGTTCGCCTTCTTCACCTCGTTGAAGGTCTTGTCATCCACCGGCACGAGCTTCACGTCGCGCGCGCTGGCAAGGTCCATCACCGCCGAGGCCGGCGCCGTGGTGCCGAGCGTGAAGACCTGCGCGTGGCCGTCCTTCATCATCGACACCGCGTCGTTGTAGCCCGCCTGGAAATTGGCCTTGGCGAGCGACTGGTAGGTCATGCCGTTGATCTTCAGCACCTGCTCGGTGAGCAATTCGCCCGTGTTGCCCTTGGGCTGCGTCACCAGGGTCTTGCCCTTCAGATCGGCGAGGCTGTTGACCTTGGCGTCGGCGAGCGCGACCACCTGGAAGTACTGCGGATACAGGTTCGCCAGCTGGCAGACGTTGGTGACCTTCTTGGGATACGGCGCCTCGCCCTGCACGCCGAGCACGGCGGTGTTCGAGTTCGACAGGCCGATGTGCGCCTTGCCCTCGTCCACGCCGCGAATGTTGGCGATGCCCGCGCCCGGGGTCTGCGTGATCTCGAGGCCCTTCACGTTCTTCTCCCACATGCCCTTCAGCGCGCCGCCGAGCGGGATCCACGAGCCGCCCTGCGGGCCGGTCATGAAGGTGACTTGCTGGGCCGCCGCGGGTGCGGCGATTACTGCGCCCGCCGCCAGGGCGAGCAAAGACAATCTGGCTTTCATCCTCTCCTCCTTCGTTGAACTGCTTGAAATGTCCTGTTGCGCGCGGGAATGATAGCGCGAGTCCCGCGCCTGCCGGTGCTGCAACGCAATAAAGCGGGCGTCAGACGACGCGCGTGAGCACCGGCTTGCCCGCAAAGTGGGCGACGAGGTTGTCCACCTGCAGATTCCCCATCGCGGTGCGCGTCTCGGTCGTCGCGCTGCCCACATGCGGGAACAGCACGGCGTTGTCCAGGGTGAAGAACGCCGGCGGCACCTTGGGCTCGTCGGCGAACACGTCCAGCCCCGCCCCGGCGATTCTCTTTTCCTGCAGGTACTTCAGCAGCACGGGCTCATCCACCACCGAGCCGCGCGCGATGTTCACCAGGTAGCCCTCGGGGCCGAGTGCGTCGAGCACCTTGGCGTTCACCAGCTTGTCCGTGGCCGTGCCGCCCGGGGTGACGACCATCAGCACGTCGGAATTCTTCGCCAGCGCCACGGCATCGCCGTCGTAGGGGTAGGCGACGTCCTTCTTGTTTCGGTTGTGGTAGCGGATCTTCATGCCGAAGGCCTGCGCGCGCTGCGCGATCGCTTCGCCGATGCGTCCGAGGCCGAGGATGCCCATCGTCTTGCCGCCGAGCGAGGTGGTGAGCGGATAGGCGCCCTTTGCCGCCCAGTGCCCGGCGCGCAGGTAGGCTTCGGCCTGCGGGAACTTGCGCATCACGTTCACCGTGAGCGCCATCGCCGTGTCGGCGACGCAGTCGTTCAGCACGTCGGGCGTGTTGGTGACGATGATCTTGCGCTTCTTCGCGGCGTCGAGGTCGATCGCGTCCACGCCGACGCCGAAGTTGGAGATGATCTCGAGCTTGGGCAGCGCGTCCATGAGCGCGCCGTCGGCGCCCGCCGGGCCGAAGGTGGCGAGCCCGCGCACGGTAGGCGCGAGCTTCTTCAGGAACGCCGCGCGGTCGGCGGCCTCGTGCAGCTTGTGGCAGGTGAACTCTTCGTCCAGGCGCTTCTGCGTCGGCGCGTAGATCCTGGTCGTGCAGATGATTTCGGATTTCATGGCTTGAACTTTGCAAGGAGGTTTTCGGCGCCGCGCGCGAGCAGCCCGACGTCGGCGCCCACGGCGACGAACTGCGCGCCGGCGGCGAGCATCTTCTTGGCATCGGCTTCCACCGGCGACAGGTACCCGGGCGCCTTGCCGGCCTTCTTGATACGCCGCATGCTTTCTTCGATCAGCGGCAGCACCGCGGGATTGGCGGTCTCGCCGGCGTAGCCCATCGAGGCATGCAGGTCGGCCGGCCCGATGAAGATGCCGTCCACGCCTTCGATCGCGGCCACCTTCTCGATCTCATCGAGCGCCGGCTTCGTCTCGAGCTGCACGAGGACGCAGATCTCCTCGTGCGCGCGTTTCGCGTAGTCCTTCACGCGCCCGAAGCGCGTGGCGCGCGTGGTGCCGGCGACGCCG
>JAOUGZ010000450.1 GCA_029865405.1 Betaproteobacteria bacterium | reverse complement strand
CCTGCACGCCGATGAAGATCACGCCGAGCGCGATGGTGAGGAACAGGAACCAGTTGAGCACCGCGCGGTTGCCTTCCTTCAGCGCCCAGTGCGCGATGGTGACGGTGACGCCGGAGGACAGCAGCAGCAGCGTGTTGATCGCCGGCAGCCCCCAGGCGCCCATCGGCGAGAAGCGCTCCTCGAAGCCCGGGCCGGCGGAAGGCCAGGCGTCCTTGAAGTCCGGCCACAGCAGCTCCTTGTGCTCCAGGCTCGCCAGGTCCGGCACCGACAGCACGCGGATGTAGAACAGCGCGCCGAAGAACGCGGCGAAGAACATCACTTCCGAGAAGATGAACCAGCTCATGCCCCAGCGGAACGAGACGTCCTCCCAGCCGTGGTACTTGCCGCCCTCGGACTCGGCGATGACGTCGCCGAACCAGCGGAACATCATGTAGATGAGCAGCACGGCGCCGGCGGCGATCGACACCCAGCCGCCGTTGGACGCGTTCATCACGAACACGCCGCCGAGCGCCATGAGGAACAGCGATATCGAGCCGAGCAGCGGCCAGTACATGGGCTGCGGCACGTAGTAGTGCTGCCCTTGGGTGCTTGCGCCTTGCGCCATATTCTCTTCTCCCGAGTCCCAGGGTTCCCGAATGCGTCAGCCGGCCACGATCCGCACGACCGTGACCAGCGTGAGTACGAACAGCGCCGCCAGCAGCACGCCGGCGACGATCACGTGCACCGCGTTGAGGGGCTGGCGCTCGTGGTCGGCCTTGCGGCGGATGCCGATCATGCCCGCCAGCACCGTCTTCACGGTGTCGATCACGACTTGCCTCCGCGCCCCGCCACCTCGAAGAAGGTGTAGGACAGCGTAATGGTGTTGACGTCGCGCGGCAGCTTCGGGTCGACCACGAAGACCACCGGGAAGCGCCGCGTCTCGCCGGCGGCGAGCGTCTGCTGCGTGAAGCAGAAGCACTCGAACTTCTGGAAGAACTCGCCGGCGCGCGCCGGGCCGTAGCTCGGCACCGCCTGCGCGGTCACCGGATGGCTGCGCACGTTGGCGATCTCGTACTCGATCGTGGTGAGCTCGCCCGGGTGCACGCTGACGTGGCGCACCAGCGGCCGGAAGCGCCACGGCAGGTTGTGCGCGTTGGCGTCGAGCTCCACCGTCACCGTGCGCGTCGCGTCCACCTGCGTGTTCGCCGGCCGCACGTCGGCCTTGACGAAGTCGTTCACGCCGAGCGCGCTGCAGATGGCGTCGTAGAACGGCACCAGCGCGTAGCCGAAGCCGAACATCGCCACCGCGACCACGGAAAGCCGGACGAGCGACCGCCGGTTCGCGGCGCGATTCATCCGCCCATCACCCAGTACTTGACCACGACGCCGACGAACCACGCCGCCGCGATCGAAGCGAGGATCAGCCCGGTTTTCGCGTTCCTGCTCACGGCCGCCATCAGCGCAGGTCGGGCTGCGGGTCGAAGGTGTGGTACGGCACCGGCGTCGGCAGGTGGGTCCACTCGAGCGAATCCGCGCCCTCCCAGGGCTTCTCCGGCGCCTTGGCGCCGCCGGTGATGCACTTCACCACCACGTACAGGAACAATAGCTGCGACACGCCGAAGCCGAAGGCGCCGATCGAGCTGATCTTGTTCCAGGTCTCGAACATCAGCGGATAGTCCGGGATGCGCCGCGGCATGCCGGCGAGGCCCGAGAAGTGCTGCACGAAGAAGGTGACGTTGAAGAAGATCATCGTCAGCCAGAAGTGCCACTTGCCGAGCGTCTCGTCGTACATCTTCCCGGTCCACTTCGGCAGCCAGAAGTAGACGCCGCCGAAGGCCGCGAACAGCGCCCCCGCCACCATCACGTAGTGGAAGTGCGCCACCACGTAGTAGGTGTCGTGCAGCTGGATGTCGATCGGCACGAGCGACAGCACCAGGCCGGTGAAGCCGCCGAGCGTAAAGAGGAACAGGAAGCCGATGGCGAACAGCATCGGCGTCTCGAAGGTGAGCGAACCCTTCCACATCGTCGCCACCCAGTTGAACACCTTCACGCCCGTGGGCACTGCGATGAGGGTCGTCGCGTACATGAAGAACAGCTGCCCGGTGACGGGCATGCCCACCGTGTACATGTGGTGTGCCCAGACGATGAACGACAGGATGGCGATGGCGGAGGTCGCGTACACCATCGAGGCGTAGCCGAACAGCGGCTTTCTCGAGAACGCCGGCAGGATCTGCGACACCACGCCGAACGCGGGCAGCGCGATGATGTACACCTCGGGGTGGCCGAAGAACCAGAAGATGTGCTGGTAGAGCACCGGGTCGCCGCCGCCGGCGGCGTTGAAGAAGCTGGTGCCGAAGTGCCGGTCGGTGAGCGTCATGGTGACCGCGCCCGCGAGCACCGGCATCACCGCGATCAGCAGGTAGGCGGTGATCAGCCAGGTCCAGCAGAACAGCGGCATCCTCATCAGCGTCATCCCCGGCGCGCGCAGGTTGAGGATGGTGGTGACGATGTTGATCGAGCCCATGATCGAGCTCATGCCGAGCAGGTGCACGGCGAAGATCGTCAGGTCCATGCCCACGCCCATCTGCACGGTGAGCGGCGCGTACAGCGTCCAGCCCACGCCCGGCGCGCCGCCGGGGGTGAAGAACGAGATGATGAGCAGCGCCCCGGCGAAGGGCAGAATCCAGAACGACCAGTTGTTCATGCGCGCGAAGGCCATGTCGGGCGCGCCGATCTGCATCGGGATCAGCCAGTTGGCGAAGCCGACGAACGCCGGCATGATCGCCCCGAACACCATGATCAGGCCGTGCATGGTGGTCATCTGGTTGAAGAAGTCCGGATCGACGATCTGCAGCCCGGGCGAGAACAGCTCCGCGCGGATGACCAGCGCCATGACGCCGCCCACCATGAACATGAAGAAGCTGAACCACAGGTACATCGTGCCGATGTCCTTGTGGTTGGTGGTGGTGACCCAGCGCATCAGGCCGCCGTAGCCACCGTGATGGTCGCCGTGGCCGTGACCGTGGGCGTGGTTGTCTACGACTGCGCTCATCGCTATTTCCTCCGGGCCTTGATTTCCGCGGGCTGCACGGCCTCGCCGGTGCTGTTGCCCCAGTTATTGCGCGTAAAGGTGATCACCGCGGCGAGCTCGACGTTGGAGAGCTGCTTGCCGAACGCGGCCATCGCCGTCGGCGCGCCGTTCTTCGTCACGCCGTTCAGGATGACATCGATCTGCGCGTCCTTCGGCCCGAGCACCAGCTTGGAGCCGTCGAGCGGCGGGAACGCCGGCGGCACGCCCTTGCCGTTCGCCTGGTGGCAGGCGACGCAGTTGGCGGCGTACACCTTCTCGCCGCGCGTCTGCAATTCGGCGAGCGTGAAGGCCTTGGTTTCGTCCTCG
>JAOUGZ010000449.1 GCA_029865405.1 Betaproteobacteria bacterium | reverse complement strand
GTCAGCGTGCCGGGCCAGCCGAAGGCGAGCGTCAGCGCGCCGAGAGCGAGCGCCCAAAGACCGGTGGCGATGCCGAGGATGGCGCAGAAGCGGCGCCAGCGGAAAACGGCGTGCGGCGGCGTGGGGCTGTCGTCGTCGATCAGCGCCGGGCCGTAGCCGCGTTTGCCGGCGCCGTGGCCGCCATTGCCGGAGAACTTGGCGGGCGCGATGCGCCCGCCGGCGTAGCCGATGACCGCGGCGGCGGCGACGATCGCCGGGAACGGGACGCCGAGCACGGCGAGCGCGAGGAACGCGGCGACAGCGATGCCCCAGTGCCATTCGTTCCTGAGCGTGCGCGCGCCGATGCGCCAGGCGGCGGCGGCGATGACCGCCACCACCGCCGGCTTGATGCCGTAGAAGATCCCGGCGACGAGCGGCACCTCGCCCCAGACGAGATAGATCCACGACAGGGCGCCGAGGATAAACACCGAGGGCAGCACGAACAGCCCACCGGCGACGATGCCGCCCCAGGTGCGGTGCAGCAGCCAGCCCAGGTACGTGGCGAGCTGCTGCGCTTCGGGGCCGGGCAGAAGCATGCAGTAGTTGAGCGCGTGCAGGAAGCGCTTCTCCGAGATCCAGCGCCGGCGCTCGACCAGCTCCTGGTGCATGATCGCGATCTGCCCGGCGGGGCCGCCGAAGCTGATGAAGCCCAGCTTCAGCCAGAAGCGCAGCGCCTCGCCCAGGCTTACCGGATCAGGGCGGGATTCCACGTATGCACCTCGGATTTCGTGCTCCGGCACCACGCGTAGAGCGCGTCGTACATCACCATGCCGTGCTCGAGCATCGCGTGGTCGTCGGGGAACTGCTGCGACAGGCCGAGCGAGAGCGCCACCAGCCCCGCCGACTGCGGCGCGAGGTCCGGGCGGTTGGTGTCCGCCCCGCGCACGACGACCGCGAGTTCGCGCAGGGCCGGGTCGGCCAGTCGGTAGCGCAGCATGAACGCATCGAAGCTGCAGTGCCCGCCGACGTGCGTGAACTCGACGTCGGGCACGTCGTAGGGGACTGCTGCGCGCTCCTTCGCCACGCGCAGCACTTCTTCCTTCGGCACGTAGAGAAACTCGGCGTCCGCGTCGATGAAGCGCCGGATGAGCCACGGGCAAGCGATGCGGTCGACCTTGGGCCGCTCGCGCGTCACCCAGCGCGTCGGCGCGCCGGCGGGCTTGGCCGTGCGCTCGCCGTCCCAGTGCTCGATGCCACCCTCGAGGTAGCGCGCGCCCAGGGCCTTGGCCGCGTTCTGGCTCACCTCGTGGCCGTGCACGCAGTACACGACCACGCCACCGGGCGCGGCGGGCAGAGTACCGCGCCAGGAATCGATCGCTGCCGGGTCGCGGCGCAGCGCCCCGCGGATCATGTCGGTCGCGCCGAGAAACGCCGGTGACTTGCGCACGTCGATGACGAGCGGCGGCTGGCTGGAACGAAGGGCTTGCTGAAGTGCAGCAGGGGTAAGGCTCGCGTCCATGGCTCTCTCCTAGAAGAGTCGGCAGAGCTTGGACGCGAGGGCGTCTTCAAAGGGGAGTCTGCAATTCCCCTCGGCGCCGACTATGCGCGCGCGCCGCAGC
The DNA here is from genome assembly GCA_029865405.1 of Betaproteobacteria bacterium. The sequence goes on along the minus strand of JAOUGZ010000449.1, from coordinate 1,783 downwards.
GCCTGTCAAGCGGGCTTCACCCAGGTCAGGGCCGCGTCGAGCGCCTCCCGGCGGCCGGACTGCGTTGCGTCATAGCCCGGGAGCGTCGCCACGCGCCGGGCGAACGCGGGCGCTTTCAGCGTCTCGAGCAGCGCCTTCAGCGCGGCGCCGCGCAAGGCGGCCTTCGCACAGGCGAAGAAGTAGCGCTCGGTGGCGAGCGGCGTGAAGGCGAGCTTGTGGCGCGTGGCGTCGGCGCGCAGGCCAAAGCCCGCATCGGCGCGGCCCGCGGCGACCGCGTCGGCGACCGAGCGTTCGTCGCCGCCAACGCCGCGCGATTGCCGGTGGATGAAGCGCACGCCCGGGCGGGCGAGATCGTGCACGCCGCGGATGCGTGACCCGGGACGGGCGATGAGGCCCTGCTCGCGCGTGACGAAGTGCAGCAGCGTGTGCTTGCGCGGATCGAGCCAGCGCCCGAGCGCGGCCGCGGCCGCGGCGGCGCGCGGCAGCGCGTCGGCGACATGGAACCCCGCCACGTCGCAATCGCCGCGCGCGAGGGCGGCGAGGCAGTCGTCAGCGCCGCGAATCATCACCTCGAGATCGAGCGTCGCGCGGCACAAGGTGCCCAGCTCGGCGAGCGCCAGGTCGTGGCTGGCGTGGATCGTCAGGCGCGGCCGCGCGCCGGGCAGGGCGTCGGCGAGGAACGCGGGAATCTCGGCGCGCAGGCGCTCGAAGTGCGCGCCGAGCGCGCCGCGCACGCGCTCGTCGGCCTCGAGCACCCTGCGGCCGAGCGCGCTGAGGCGCGCGCGCCGGCCGCGCTGCATGTCGACGAGCGGCGCGCCAAACAGGCGCGCGCCGTCGGCGAGCGCGTCCCAGGCCGAGCGGTACGACAGGCCGGCGTCCGTCGCGGCGGCGCGCAGGGATTCGGCTTCGGCGAGCTTGGCGAGGAGCCGGAGCAGCGCGCGGCCGCGCTCGCGCGGCAGGTCGCGCCCCGCCAGCCAGGCGTGGTCGAACTCAACGGTGAATCCTGTATGCATTGTCGTGCCTATTTAAATCCTCAGGAGGGGCGCTGTAAAGTGGGGCATATGACCCTTGGTATGCAATCCTATGCATAAGGCACGTGCTTGAGGCGTTGAGCACGGGGCTGCGCCTCGTCGCCACGCTCGACCTGCGGCTGTGGGAGATCGTGGGCTTGAGCCTCGCCGTGAGCCTGTCGGCGGTGGCGCTCGCCACGCTCCTCGGCCTGCCGCTCGGCGCGGCGCTGGCGGTGGGCCGCTTCCCGGGGCGCCAGGCGCTGATCGTGGTGCTGAACGCGCTGATGGGCCTGCCGCCCGTGGTGGTGGGCCTTGCCATCTACCTGCTTCTGTCGCGCGCCGGGCCGCTGGGTGAGCTGGGGCTGCTGTTCACGCCGGGCGCCATGGTCCTCGCGCAGACGGTTCTCGTGCTGCCGATCATCGCTGCGCTCGCGCGCCAGGCTGTCGAGGACGCCTGGCTGGAATACGAGGAGCAGCTGCGCTCGCTCGGCGTCGACGGCCTGCGCGGCGCGCTCACGGTGCTGTGGGACATCCGCTTTTCGCTGTTGACCGTGGTGCTGGCGGGGCTCGGCCGGGCGAGCGCCGAAGTCGGCGCGGTGATGATCGTCGGCGGCAACATCGACGGCGTGACGCGCGTCATGACCACGGCCATCGCGCTGGAGACCTCGAAAGGCGACCTGCCGCTCGCGCTCGGACTCGGCATGGTGCTGATCGCCATCGTGCTGGCGCTGAACGCGGGCGCGCATCTCATCCGCGACGCGGCCGCGCGGCGC
>JAOUGZ010000448.1 GCA_029865405.1 Betaproteobacteria bacterium | reverse complement strand
ACCTACGTCATCGACCGGCTCGGCGTGATCCGCTACAAGCACATCGGGCCGCTCACGCCCGAGGCGTCGCAAAAGCGCGTGCAGCCGCTGCTGAAGGAGCTCGCGCGTGCGGGCTAGCCTGGTCGTGCTCGCGCTCCTTGCCGGCGCCGCCGCGGCGCAGCCGGACCCTGCGCTCGAGAAGCGCGTCACCGGTCTCGCGCATGAATTGCGCTGCCTCGTGTGCCAGAACCAGACGCTCGCCGACTCCAACGCGCCGCTCGCCGTGGATCTCAGGAACCAGATCCGCGAGCAGTTGCAGAAGGGCGCGAGCGAGCAGGACGTGATCGACTTCATGGTGGCGCGCTACGGCGACTTCGTGCTCTACCGGCCGCCGCTCAAGGCGACGACGATCGCGCTGTGGGCCGGGCCGTTCCTGCTGCTCGCCCTCGGCATCGTCGCGCTGGTGCGCCGCCTCGTGCGCCGGCGCGCGCCCGCGCCGCCGCTCTCTGACGCAGAACGCGCGCGCGCCGCGCGCCTGCTCGAATGACGCTGTTCTGGGTGTTCGGCGCCGTGCTGGCGCTCGCCGTGCTCGCGCTCGTACTGCGGCCCCTGCTGCGTGCGCGCGGCGGGGCGGGCGTGTCGCGGCGCGCCGCCAACATCGCCATCTACCGTGACCAGCTGCGCGAGCTCGACGCAGACCTCGCGGCGGGCAAGGTCGCGCCGCCCGAGCACGCGAAGGCGCGCGCCGAGCTCGAGGCGCGGCTGCTCGAAGACGTCGATGCGACGGGCGAGGCGCTGCGGGCGCCCGGGGGCGGCAAGCGCGCCGCGCTGGTGGTCGGCCTCGCCGTGCCGCTCGCCGCTCTGGGGATCTACCTTGCCGTGGGCACGCCCGGCGCGCTCGAATCGCGCCCGCAGCAGCCCCCGGTCGGCGCGCATGAATTCGAAGGCATGGTGAACAAGCTCGCCGCGCGCCTGCGCGAGAACCCGGAAGACGCGGAGGGCTGGAGGATGCTCGGGCGCTCCTATGCCGCGCTCGGGCGCTTCGGCCAGGCGGTGGATGCCTATGCCGAGGCGGCGCGCCGCACGCCGCGCGACGCGCAGCTGCTCGCCGATTTCGCCGATGCGCTCGCCATGGCGAGCGGACGCAACCTGGCGGGCGAGCCGGAGAAGCTCATCCTGCGCGCGCTCGAGATCGACCCGAACAATCTGAAGGCGCTGGCGCTCGCCGGCACGGTGGCGTTCGAGCGCAAGGACTTCAAGGCGGCCGCGGACTACTGGCAGCGCATGCTGCCGCTCGTGCCGCCGGACTCCGAGGATGCGCGTGTCATCCGCGACAACGTGGCGCAGGCCACGCAGCTGGCGGGCGGCAAGCCGCCGGCGCCGCAGGCCGCCGCGCCGCAGGCCGCGGCGCTGCGCGGCACGGTGCGCATCGCGCCGGCGCTCAAGGGAAAATTCGGTCCCGACGACACGGTGTTCATCTATGCGCGCGCCGCCGAGGGCCCGCCCATGCCGCTCGCGGTGCTGCGCCGGCGCGCGCGCGAGCTGCCGGCCCAGTTCGCGCTCGACGATTCGATGGCGATGGCACCCGGCATGGAGCTCTCCGCGCACTCGCGCGTCGTGGTGACGGCGCGGGTGTCGAAGTCGGGCGGTGCCACGCCGCAGCAGGGCGACCTGCAAGGCGCGAGCGCACCGGTGGCGAACGACGCGGGCGGCGTCGAGGTCGTCATCGACACCGTCGTGCGCTAGCGCCCCGCTACCAATCCGCGTCCACGCGCACCGGTCCGCCGCCGGCGTCGACGCGCAGCCACGACACGATCGGCGAGCCCCAGACCTCGATGCGCCGCAGCCCCGGGAGCGGGCTGTCGTCGCGATAGGTATGCAGGTCGCCGTGCACCAGCACGAGGCGATCGGCGTGCCAGGCCGCATGCGTGCGCAGCACCGCGCGCAGGCGCGCGTAGGCATCGGCCGCGCCGACGCGCTCGAAGCGCGGGTCGGCGTGGATGAAGAGGAAGACCCGCGCCGCGCGCCTGGATTCGGCCAGCGCGAGGCTCTCGTCCAGCCATTCGAGCGTCGCCGCCATGCGCGCGTCCGCGAGATCCGGGTTGCCGCCGCCCGGGACGTTCAGGCCGATGAAGGCCATGCCGCCCGCGTCCCAGCGCAGGTTCTCGCAGTGCCCGGGCTGGCGCTCGAGCGCGAGGCCCGCAACGTCCGTGCAGAAGAGCCCGCGCCAGCGCGCGAGGCGCGCCTTCGGGTCCATGCCGTGCTTGGCGCAATCGGTCCACTCGTTGTCGCCGGGGAGCAGGACAAAGGGATGCCGCAGGCGCGCGAACTGCGCGCGGCGCGCCTCGAGCCAGGTGTCGCTGCAGCCCTGCGTCTTCGCGCTCGTGCCGATGTCGCCGACGTGCACGACAAAGGCGAGCGGCTGCGCGTTCATGCGCGCGATGAAGCCGTCGAGCGCGGTGATCTCGCTTTGCGAGTAGGGCGTGTCGCCCAGTACGCCGAAAGCGAATTCATCCGTGGCCGCCGGCCCGAGCGCCGCGCAGCCGGCAAGCAAGATAAATGGGGACAGACCCCATTTGAATTCAAATGCCGTAGGCTTTCCTCAGCAGGGTCAGCGGATGCGCCTTGATCGCGCCCGGCGCCTCCTCGCCCATGCCCTGGCGGATGTGGCGCGCGGCGATCGGGCAGTCCGAGCTGATGTAGTCCGGGCCGGCCTCGGCCATCTGACGGAACACCGGGCGGCCGATCTTCATCGAGTTCTCGAAGTACTCGCGCTTCACGCCCCAGGTGCCGTCGTGCCCGGCGCAGCGCTCGACCGTCGTCAGTTCGGTGCCGGGCACCATAGCCAGCATCTCGCGCGTCTTCTGCCCCATGTTCTGCACGCGCGAATGGCAGGGGATGTGGTACGAGACCCTGCCGAGCTTTTCCTTGAAGTCCTTCTTCAGCAGGCCGTCCTTCGCGCGCATGACGAAGTACTCGAAGGGATCGAACATCGCCTCCTGCACCGCCTTCACCTCCGCGTCGTCCGGGAACATGAGCGGCAGCTCCTGCTTGTACATGAGCGTGCAGGAGGGGATCGGCGTGAGGATGGCGTAGCCCTCGCGCGCGAGGCGCGCAAGGGGCGGGATGTTCACCGCCTTCAGCTTCGCCACCGCCTCGAGGTCGCCGAGCTCGAGCTTGGGCATGCCGCAGCAGGCCTCCTTCTCCACCAGGACGGTGGGCACCTCGTTGTGCGCGAGGAGCGCGAGCAGGTCGTGCCCCATGCCCGGCTCGTTGTAGTTCACGTAGCAGGTCGAGAAGATCGCGACCTTGCCGGGGGCGTTCTTGCCGTCCTTCACGGCGCTGGCGCGGCTCGGCGCGGCGGCGGCGCGGAACTTGCGACTCGCGTAGTCGGGGAGCTGGCGC
>JAOUGZ010000447.1 GCA_029865405.1 Betaproteobacteria bacterium | reverse complement strand
TACTCTTTTTTCGGCTTGCTGCTGCGGGGCTTTTCTGCTACAAAAGCGCCTTTCTTTTTGCAGCCGAACAGGGAAATGCCCGTAGAACTCACTCGCAAGAGCTTCACGCCCTACGCGCCGAAGAAGGGCGAGGATTACATGAATGCGAGAATGCGCACGCATTTCCGCAAGATGCTGGAGCAGCTGAAAGCCGAGCTGTCCGAGGAGATCGACCGCACGGTGCACACCATGCAGGACGAGGCGACGGTGTTCGCCGACCCCAACGACCGCGCCAGCCAGGAATCCGACATGGCGCTGGAGCTGCGCAACCGCGACCGCGAGCGGAAGCTGATCAAGAAGATCGACGAGACCATCGGCCGCATCGACGCCAACGAATACGGTTACTGCGAGAGCTGCGGCGTGGAGATCGGCCTGAAGCGGCTCGAGGCCCGTCCGACCGCCACGTTGTGCATCGACTGCAAGACCCTGGACGAGCTGCGCGAAAAGCAGGTCGCGAAGTAGCGCTCGGACGAGAATGAAGAAGGGGCGCCGAGGCGCCCCTTTTTCGTTGAGGGAGCAGTTACGCGCTAGGCCTGCTTGGCCGCCTCCGGCGCGCTGATCGCCTTCATCGACAGGCGCACGCGTCCCTTGTCGTCAGCCTCGAGCACCTTCACCTTGACGATCTGGCCCTCCTTCAGGTGGTCGGAGACCGCGTTGACGCGCTCGTTGCTGATCTGCGAGATGTGCAGCAGGCCGTCGCGACCCGGCAGCAGCTGCACGATGGCGCCGAAATCCAGCAGGCGCAGCACCGGTCCCTCGTAGACCTTGCCGACCTCGACGTCCGCGGTGATGTCCAGGATGCGCTTCTTCGCCGCCTCGCCGCCTTCGGCGGAGACGCAGGCGATCGAAATCGTGCCGTCGTCCTCGATCTCGATCGTGGTGCCGGTCTCCTCCTGCAGCCCGCGGATCACCACCCCGCCCTTGCCGATGACGTCGCGGATCTTGTCCGGGTTGATCTTGATCTTGAGGATGCGGGGCGCGAAGCTCGACAGCTCGGCGCGCGAGCCCTCGATCGCCTGCTTCATGATGCTGAGGATCTGCAGGCGCGCGTCACGCGCCTGGTCAAGCGCAATCTTCATGATGCCCTGGTTGATCGATTCGATCTTCAGGTCCATCTGCAGCGCCGTGACGCCCGTCTCGGTGCCTGCCACCTTGAAGTCCATGTCGCCGAGATGGTCCTCGTCGCCGAGGATGTCGGAGAGCACGGCAAAGCGATTGCCTTCCTTGATCAGGCCCATGGCGATGCCCGCGACGTGTGCCTTGATCGGCACGCCCGCGTCCATCAGCGCCATGCTGCCGCCGCATACCGATGCCATCGACGAAGAGCCGTTCGACTCGGTGATTTCGGAGACCACGCGCAGCGAGTAGCCGAAGTCCTCGGCCCCCGGCAGCATGGCCACCAGCGAGCGCTTGGCCAGGCGGCCATGCCCGACCTCGCGGCGCTTGGTGAAGCCGAAGCGCCCGGTCTCGCCGGTCGCATAGGGCGGCATGTTGTAGTGGAACATGAAGCGCTCGCGGTACTCCCCGGCCAGCGCGTCGATGATCTGCTCGTCGCGCCCGGTGCCGAGGGTCACGCTGACCAGCGCCTGGGTCTCGCCGCGCGTGAACAGCGCCGAGCCATGGGTGCGCGGCAGCACGCCGACGCGCACGTTGATCGGGCGCACGGTGCGCGTGTCACGGCCGTCGATGCGCGGCTCGCCGTCCAGAATCTGGGTGCGGACGATCTTCGACTCCAGGTTGAAGAACACGTCCTTCGCCTCATTGGGCAGCAGCGCGACGCCGCTCGCCTTGGCGTCTTCCTCCAGCTTGGCCATCGTCGCCTTGCGGATCTCGTTCAGGCGCGTGTTGCGCGCCTGCTTCTGACGCATCTCGAACGCGGCGCGCAGGTCGGATTCCGCCAGCTCCGCGACGCGCTGGATGAGCGCTTCGTTCTTCGCCGGCGGCTGCCAGTCCCAGGCCGGCTTGCCGGCGACCTCGGCCAGTTCATCGATCGCCCGGATCGCGGCCTGCATCTGCTCGTGCCCGAAGACCACGCCGCCGAGCATCACGTCCTCGGGCAGCTCCTGCGCCTCGGACTCGACCATCAGCACGCCCTGCTCGGTGCCGGCGACCACCAGGTTGAGCCTTGATTCCTTGAGCTGCGTGGCCGACGGGTTGATCACGTACCGGCCGTCGACGTAGCCGACGCGGCAGGCGCCGATCGGGCCGTTGAACGGGATGCCCGAGAGGGTCAGCGCCGCCGACACCGCCAGCATCGCCGGAATGTCCGAATCGACTTCAGGGTTCAGCGACAGCACCTGGGCCACCACCTGCACCTCGTTGAAGAACCCGTCCGGAAACAACGGGCGGATCGGGCGGTCGATCAGGCGCGAGGTGAGGATTTCCTTTTCCGACGGACGCCCCTCGCGCTTGAAGAAGCCGCCGGGAATCTTGCCCGCGGCGTAGGTCCGCTCGGCATAGTCCACCGTGAGCGGGAACCAGTCCTGGCCCGCCTTGGGCTCCTTGGCGCCCACCACGGTGGCCAGCACCACGGTGTCGTCGATGCTGCACAGTACGGCGCCGTGCGCCTGCCGGGCGATTTCGCCGGTCTCGAAGGTGACTTGCTGGTCGCCCAGCGTGAATGTTTTCTTGATCGGGTTCAAAGGAGTTCCTCGGTCGGTGGACGCAATATAAGAACGCTCATCGAGCGACGAGCGTGCGTTGCCGCGGCATCAGGGAGAATTACTTGCGCAGACTGAGCCGCTCGATGACCGAGCGGTACTTGTCCGCGTCCGTGCGCCGCAGGTAATCGAGCAGCTTGCGACGCTGCGACACGAGCTTCAGGAGCCCGCGGCGCGAATGGAAGTCCTTGACGTGCGACTTGAAATGGCCGGCGAGACTGTTGATGCGCTCGGTGAGGAGCGCGATCTGCACTTCGGGTGACCCGGTGTCCTTGCCGGAACGCTGGTACTGCTGAACGACCTGCGCTTTTTGCGCAACCTGCAAAGCCATACTCTTCGTCTCCTGGTTTAAGCCGCGCATTTTAGCCGAGGCCGAAGGCCGTCGACAAGTTTTTTTCGATGTTTTTCAGCCGCTTGCGTAGTTTACGAGGCGGCGCGGATGCAGTTCCGCCTCGGACCGGCCCTCGCCCAGGCCGAGCAGCCTTCCCTGCAGCCCGTACACGCTGCACTGCCCCGCGGGCGCGCCTTCCAGGCGCAGTGCCTGGCCGCGCGTGAAGCGCTCGACCAGCGCGGCCGGCAGGTCCACGCGTGGCAGTCCATCGAGCAGCCGCTCGACCGGCAGGAGCTTCGCGTCGCGGGCCTGCGCCGCGTCACGTTGCAGCTGCTCGAACGTCGTCGCGTCCTCGACGCAAAAGACCCC
>JAOUGZ010000446.1 GCA_029865405.1 Betaproteobacteria bacterium | reverse complement strand
CCGGTGACAGGATCAATCCCCAGACGGAGGTAATCGTGACGAACCCCAATATGCGCCTGGCCCGTGCCGCTGCGTGGCTCGTGCTGCCCATCGCGGCAAGCGCGGCCTTCGCGCAGGCGACCAAGCATCCGACCACCGAATCCGAGATCCGCTACCAGGCGGGCGGCTCGCCCCTGGCGGCCGAAGACATGCACCAGGACGTGAACCCGAAGGCGCCGCCGATGAGCAAGGCGGAGTTCGACCGCGCGCGCGTGCTGTACTTCGAGCGCTGCGCCGGCTGCCACGGCGTGCTGCGCAAGGGCGCCACCGGCAAGCCGCTCACGCCCGACATCACGCTGCCCAAGGGCACCGAATACCTCAAGGTGTTCATCAAGTACGGCTCGCCCGCCGGCATGCCGAACTGGGGCACTTCTGGCGACATGACCGACGACGAGGTCGATCTGATGGCGCGCTACGTGCAGCAGACGCCGCCGACCCCGCCGGAGTTCGGCATGGCCGACATGAAGAAGACCTGGAAGGTCGTCGTGCCGCCGAGTGAGCGCCCGAAGAAGAAGATGAACAAATTCAACATCGACAACATCTTCTCGACCACGCTGCGCGACACGGGCGAAGTGGCGCTGATCGACGGCGACACCAAGAAGATCATCAACATCGTCAAGACCGGCTACGCGGTGCACATCTCGCGCCTGTCCGCGTCGGGACGCTACCTGTACGTGATCGGCCGTGATGCCAAGATCAATCTGATCGACCTGTGGATGGCGAAGCCCGATAACGTCGCCGAAATCCGCATCGGTCTGGAAGCGCGCTCGGTGGACACCTCGAAGTACAAGGGCTACGAGGACAAGTACGCGATCGCCGGCTCCTACTGGCCGCCGCAGTACACCATCATGAAGGGCGACACGCTCGAGCCGCTCAAGATCGTGGCGACCCGCGGCATGACGGTGGACACGCAGGACTTCCATCCCGAGCCGCGCGTGGCGGCGATCGTCGCCTCGCACTTCAAGCCCGAGTTCGTGGTCAACGTCAAGGAGACCGGCAAGATCCTGATGGTCAACTACGCCGACATCAACAACCTGACGGTGACCGAGATCGGCGCGGCGCGCTTCCTGCACGACGGCGGCTGGGACTCGACCAAGCGCTACTTCCTGGTGGCAGCCAACCAGTCGAACAAGATCGCGGTGGTCGATGCCAAGGCCGGCAAGCTGACGAAGCTGATCGACGTCGACAAGATCCCGCACCCGGGGCGCGGCGCGAACTTCGTGCATCCGAAGTACGGTCCGGTCTGGGCCACGGGGCACCTGGGCAGCGAGAAGATCGCGCTCATCGGCACCGACCCGGTGAAGAACAAGCAGAACGCCTGGAAGGTGGTGCAGATGCTCGACGGCCAGGGCGGGGGCAACCTGTTCATCAAGACCCACCCGAAGTCGAAGAACCTGTGGGTGGACACGCCGCTCAACCCGGATCCGAAGATCGCGCAGTCGATCGCCGTGTTCGACATCGGCAACCTCGACAAGCCGGCGGTAGTGCTGCCGATCGGGGAATGGGCCAATCTGGGCGAGGGCGCCAAGCGCATCGTGCAGCCCGAGTACAACAAGGCGGGCAACGAGGTGTGGTTCGCGGTGTGGAGCGCGAAGAACCAGGAGTCGGCGCTGGTGGTGGTTGACGACAAGACGAGGAAGCTCAAGGCCGTGATCAAGGACCCGCGTCTGATCACGCCGACCGGCCACTTCAACGTTTACAATACGCAGCACGACATCTACTAGAAAGGACGCCCGGAACATGAAGACCGTGATCTTTGCTGCCGCGGCCGCCGCCGTGGTGTTGGCCGCCCCGGCGCGCGCCGACGAGGCGATGGCGAAGAAGTACAACTGCCTCGCTTGCCACCAGACCGACAAGAAGCTGGTCGGCCCGTCCTACAAGGACATCGCCAAGAAGTACAAGGCGCAGTCGGGCGCAGCGGCCACGCTGGCCGACAAGGTGAAGAAGGGCGGCAGCGGCGTGTGGGGCCCGGTGCCCATGCCGCCCAACGCGGCGGTGCCGGACGCCGACGTGAAGAAGCTGGTGGACTGGATCATGAAGATGGGCTGAGGCGGCCCGGATGCATCGAAGGGCGGGAGCGCGTTGCTCCCGCCCTTTTTGTTGCCGGTCAGCCGAGCGCGTCGAGCGCGTTCTTGATCTCGAGCCCGAGCCCGGTGTCGCCTTCGATCACCAGGCGGCGGGTGAAGAAGAGGGTGTCGGGATCTTCGCGCCGCAGCGCCAGTGCAAAGTAGTCGCCGAGGCTCGCGCGCACGGTCACGTCGGGCTTGCCGAACGCCGGGCGCAGGCCGATGGCGTCGAGCGTGAACTGCGGCCCGAAGCCGAGGCCGGCGATCTCCAGCCGCAGCACCTTGCCGCGCAGTGGCTGCAGCGCCGAGCGTAGCGCTCCCGGCGGCAGGATCACGCGGCCTCCATGCCGGCGCGCCCGTGCCAGAAGCCGTTCCACAGCTTGCCCGGGGCGCAAGCGGCGAGCGCTTTGCGCGCGTCGTAGCCGCTGAGAAGCCCGTCGCAGGCGCCGCGCAGGGTGCGCAGCACTTGCGCCGTATCGCTCGATTGCGGGCTCACCCGCACGAGGCCGACGCCGGCCTCGGCGAGCGCCGCCAACTCGTCCGCGAGGCAATAGACGCCGGCCGACAGCGTCTGAATGCCGTTCACGGCGAGGAACGGCGTGCCCTCGCGCGTCGCGAGGGCCATGCCGTCCGGGAAATCCAGGCAGGCGTAGCCGCAGTCCTCCTTCTGGCGGTTCAGGCGCCGCGCCGTGTAGCAGCGCGCGGAGAAGGCGAGCGGCATGCGGCCGTAGCCGAACACCTCGGCTTCGAGGCCGGCGGGACGCGCGGCGAGCACGCCGGCCACCATCTCGCGCGTCGCCTCCGTGGGCGCGACCCAGCGCGTCGCGCCGAGCTCCGCCACCAGGTCGAGCGTTTGCGGGTTGTAGACGTTGAGATGCGGGCCCGCGACCCAGCCGGCGACGCCGGCGAGCAGGCGCACCGCGCCCCAGTCGTTCGCCTCCACGCGAAAGCGGCCGTTGGCCACGGCGCGGCGCACGAGCTTCAGGTCGCCCTCGGACTCGGTGAGCGCCTGCGCCGAGAGCACCACCTCCTTGCCGGCCGCGGCGAGCTGCGCGCCGATCGCGAGCCATTCCTCGAACGCGAGCTCGTGGCGCCGCGAGCACACCACCTCGCCCAGGTACACGGTGTCCACGGGCGCGGCGGTTATCTCCTCGTAGAAGGCGAGCACCGCATCGCGCGGCCAGTAGTAGAGGAGCGGGCCGAGCGCGAGCTTCATTTCCAGGGGCGCGAGAACGCGCCGAGCGTGGTGTGGCTGCCTTCGGCGTGGCGCTGGAGCGCCGCGGCCCAGGCCGGGCGCGGCGCGAAGC
>JAOUGZ010000445.1 GCA_029865405.1 Betaproteobacteria bacterium | reverse complement strand
AAGGTGCGGCGGCCGGCACCGCTCTTCGGGCAGCACACGCGGGAAGTGCTGGCCGAGTTTGAGTTCAGCAAGAAAGAGATCGAAGACCTGATCCGCAGCGGAGCGGCGATCGCCGCCTGAGCATGGACTTCACGCTGAGCGAAGAGCAGCGGCTGTTTCGCGACAGCGTGCGCGGCTTCGCGAAGAAGCACCTCGCCGCCAGGGCGGTGGCGCGCGCGCACGATGCGGCGCATCCTTTCGACGTCGCGCGCTTGATGGCGCAGCAGGGCCTGCTCGGCATCACCCTGGCCGAGGCCGACGGCGGCCAGGGCGGCACGCTGATGGACGCGGTGCTCGCCATCGAGGCGGTGGCGTCGGTCTGCCCGCGCAGCGCCGACGTGGTGCAGGCGGGCAACTTCGGCCCGGTGCGCGTCCTGGCGGAGTTCGGCACCGAAGCACAGAAAAAGAAGTACCTCGCACCGATCCTCGCCGGCGAAACCGTGATGTGCCTCGGCATGAGCGAGCCCGAGGCGGGCTCGGCGGTCACCGATCTGAAGACGCGCGCCACGCCCGACGGCGATGGCTATCGCGTCACCGGCAGCAAGGTGTTCTCGACGCACGGTCCCTACGCTTCCGTGATCCTTGCCTACGTGCGCTACGGGCCCGGCGTCGGCGGCATCGGCTCGGTGCTGATCGAGCCGGGCTGGAACGGCGTGACGCTCGGCAAGCCCTCGCGCTTCATGTCGGGCGAGGAGTGGGTCGAGATCCACTTCGCGGACGTGCGCGTGCCGCCCGAGAACGTGCTGCTCGGGCCCGGGGGCTTCAAGAAGCAGATCGCCGGGTTCAACGTCGAGCGCATCGGCAACACGGCACGCTCCCTCGCCCTGGGGCGCTACGCCTATGACGCAGCGCGTGAGTGGGCGCTCACCCGCCACCAGTTCGGCCGGCCGCTGGCGGAGTTCCAGGGCCTGCAATGGAAGTTCGCCGACATGAAGATGAAGCTCGATGCCGGTGAGCTGCTCCTTTACCGGGCCGCCGCCAACGCCGACCGCGGCATGCCGTCGGCGGACGAGACCGCGATAGCGAAGGCGTTCTGCAACCAGGCAGGGTTCGAGGTCGCAAGCGAGGCGCTGCAGGTGATGGGCGGTACCGGCTACAGCCAGGAAGTCCTGGTCGAATACTGCCTGCGTCGCTGCCGCGGCTGGATGATCGCCGGCGGCTCGATCGAGATGATGAAGAACCGCATTGCGGAGGGCATCTTCGGGCGCAGTTTCCCGCAGCGGCCGTGAGCGGCGAGCTCTTTCGCGCCCTGTTTGCTCCGCGCGGGGTCGCGCTCTACGGCGCCTCGGGCGATCCGGCCAAGAACACCGCGCGCCCGCAGCGCTTCCTGCGCAAGCACGGCTACGCGGGCACCATCGCGCCGATCAACCGCACGCGCCGCGAGGTGCTCGGCGAGGCCGCGTATCCGAGCCTCGCCGCAGCACCCGGGGAGATCGACCAGGCCTTCATCATGGTGCCGCCGGAAGACGTGCCCGCGGCGTGCGACGAATGCTTCGCGCGGCGCGTGCCGGTGGTGACCATCTTCACCGACGGCTTCGGCGAGACGGGCGCAAGCGGGCTCAGGGTCGAGCGCGAACTGGTTGCGAAGGCGCGCACGGCCGGCACCCGGCTCCTCGGGCCGAACAGCATCGGCCTGGTGAGCACCGCGCCCGCGACCGCGCTTACCGTGAACGCCTCGCTCGAGCTCGAGCGCCTCCCGGTCGGGCCGCTGGCGGTGGTGTCGCAGTCGGGGAGCCTCATCGGCGCGCTGCTCTCGCGCGGCGCGGCGCGCGGCATCGGCTTCTCGCGCCTGGTCTCGGTGGGCAACGAAGCCGACCTCTCGGTCGGCGAGCTGATGGAGCTCCTCGTCGACGATGCGCAGACCGGCGCAATCCTGCTGTTTCTCGAGACGCTGCGCGAGGCGAAACGCATCGAGCACGCCGCGCGCCGCGCCTACGAAGCGGGCAAGCCGGTCATCGCCTACAAGCTCGGCCGCTCGAGCGCCGGCGAAGCGCTCGCGCGCTCGCATACGGGCGCGCTCGCGGGGGACGACCGCGCAACCGACGCGTTCTTCGCCGCCTGCGGCATCCTGCGCGTGCGCACGTTCGAGGCGCTGGTCGAGGCGGCACTCCTGGCGAAAGGCCAACGCCCGCCGGCGGGCAAGCGCGTGGCGATGCTGACGACCACGGGCGGCGGCGCGGCGGTGGTCGCCGATCCCCTGGGCGCCGCGGGCGTGGAGCTGGTTTCGCCGCCGCCGGCGCTGGCGGACACGATTCGCGCCTTGGGCGTGCGGGTGACCGATTCCCCGCTCATCGACCTGACGCTCGCCGGCACGCGCGCGAGCGTCTACCGCCCGGCGCTCGAAGCCCTGCTTGCGTCCGAGCATTGCGACGCCGTCGTTGCGGCGGTCGGCTCCTCGGGGCAGTTCCATCCAGAGCTCGCGATCGAGCCGATCATCAACGCGCGACGCGCGCATCCGGCGAAGGCGCTCGCGGTGTTCATTGCGCCGGAGGCACCCGCGTCGCTCGATTTGCTCGCCAAGGCCGGCATCGCCGCCTTTCGCACGCCCGAGTCGTGCGCCGATGCGCTCGCGGCGTTCCTTGCCTGGCGCGCGCCTCGCCACGCGGCCGAGCCCGTCTCGTTCGACGTACCGCAGGCGCCCTTGCAGCGGCTGCGTTCGCCGGACGAGCCGATTACGGTTCCATTTCCAGTGGCGATCAAGATCGACTCGCCCGACATCGATCACAAGACCGAGGTCGGCGGCGTGGAGCTCAACCTGCGCGACGGCCGGGAGGCGGCGGCAGCAGCGCGGCGTGTGCTGGCGCGCGTGCGCGCCGCCCGCCCGCAGGCGCGGATCGACGGGGTCGTCGCTTCGACGATGCAGCCAGGGCTCGGCGAAGCCATCCTCGGCTACCGGGTGGACGCGCAGGTCGGGCCGCTGGTGCTCGTTGGCGCGGGCGGCACCCTCGCCGAGTTGTACCGCGACTTCGCGCTGCGGCTCGCGCCCGTCGGCCTGCAGGAGGCGCGCGAGATGATCGACGAGGTGCGCGGCTTCGCGCCGCTGCGGGGCTACCGCAACGCCCCGCGCGGCGACCTCGAGGCGCTCGCCCAAGCGCTCGCCGCCTTTTCGCAGCTCGCGAACCGGCCCGAGGTCGCCGAAGCGGAGATCAACCCCCTGATCGTCAAGGCCGAGGGCGTCGTCGGCGTTGACGCGCTCACCGTTCTGCGCGAAGGTGCACGCGACCATGGCCCTGCCGCTTGAGACGCTGAAGGAACGCGCCGCGGGTGACGCGCTGCTCGCGCGCTTCGGACTGGACTTCGATTGCGCGCTGCTCGTCGGCGACGGCGACACCGACTGGCTCGTCGAGATCGAGCGCGGCGCGATCGTGCGCGTCGC
>JAOUGZ010000444.1 GCA_029865405.1 Betaproteobacteria bacterium | reverse complement strand
TCGGCAAGGTGCCCTCGGTGACGCTGACGCAGGCGGCGGTGACCAGCCGCACGCTCAAGCTGCCGGCGGGCCAGGAGCTATGCGCGCAGATCGGGTTTCGCTTCTGGGTGCGGCCGGCCGAGGCGCCGAAATTCCTGCTGCTGGGCGAAGACATCGGCCGCTGCGAGCAGTACCTCAGGTCGATGCGCGTCGAGTTCCAGATGAAGGCGCGCGGCGAGGACCGGGAAAGGCCGGTGCAGTTCGTGGTCACCGGCCCGCTGCCGTGCGACGTCAACGTGCGCGCCGACTACGAGGCGGCGACGGCGACGCTCGAGCTGATCAATGTGCGGCGCTTCGGGCGCTTCACGGTGCGCCTCGCCACCGTGAACTTCAAGGCGTCGATCGACGACCTGGCGCGCTACGTGCTCGGCGTCGACGACGATTTCCAGAAGCTGATTCCGGACGCCTAGGTCGCGCGTCGACTGGTCCGCCCGCCGGTCAGAACTTGTACGCCACGCCGACCGAGAGCAGGCTGATGCTGTCGACCGCCTCGAACAACTCCCATTCCGCCCGCACGCTGAAATTCGTCGTCACGTTGTAGGCGCCGCCGAACCCGAACGAGAAGTCTGCGCCGTCGTCCTTGCCTGAGAACGGCACCCCGCCGGTGACGTCCCTCGCCTTGGCTTCCCAGGCGAATACCCCGGCCTTGGCAAAGAGCGAAAAGCTCGGGTTGAGGGGCAGGATGCCCACCGCGGAGGCATTCAAGCCGGAAGTCTTCACGGTGCCACCGGTGACGGGCTGGCCGACGAACGTGCCACTGTAAGTGGCCTTGCCGAGATCGACGTAGGCAATCTCCACGGCGAGATTGCGGCCGAACTGGTACCCGCCCAGGAACTTCAGCCCGCTGTCCTTGCCGTCAACCGGTCCCGAGGTGATCAGTGCGGGAATGGCATTGCCATCGTCAGCGTCGCCCTCGCCGATGCTGCCACCGATGTAGAACCCCTGCGCCGAAGCCTGTGAAGCCGCCAGCATTACGCCCAGCCCCAGGACTACAGCTGTATACAACGTCTTCGCGTTCATCGTCTCATCTCCTTCCCGTTGGCCGGGTCGATGCTGCTCACTGCTGGACCGCCTCAGCGCCACGACACCACGTACTTGCCTTGGCACCGAGCTTCGCTTCTCTTCATACACCTGCGCGGCGCGGCAATCCTGACCCAGGTCAAGACGTACGTCGGTTGCTGCAAATCAGCTGCGTGCACCAGACAACCGTTCGGGAATCGGCAGACGGCCCCGGAATTGACACGCATCAAACATCACGCAAGGCCGGGCCCGTCGTGCGTTCCGATCAAGGATCTCATTGAGCGCCGTCAAGCACGGCGCCGGCGCACGGTGTAGATGGAAGAGCCGGGGCAGATGGGATTGAAGCCAGGCCGAACCTGTCTGGCGTGTCCGCGCGAAGACGCGCGGTTGAACATGGGCAACCGCCGAAGAACCCTCGCGGTCGCGTCGGCGACCGCTGTCATCGCAGCGCTGATTGGCTGCGGCGGGGGCGATATTGACGTGGGTCCGTTGTGGGTCGAGACCGATGTGGTCGTTGCGGACATCGACAACGACGGCCGCAACGACGTATTGACTCTGGCCATGGTCCAGGCGGCGGGTTACGGATCCGAAGAGGGTCGCTTTCTCGCGTACCTGCAAACGGCTACCCCGGGCGTTTTCGCCGCACCGGTTACGTACTCCGTGGGGCAGTATCCATGGCGCGCGGCGCTCGCGGACATCGACGGCGACGGCAGGCCAGACCTGGTGATTACCGATCCCGGGGCCAACACCGTCTGGCTCGTGCTGCAGGACGCAGCGCACCCCGGCCGGTTCCTGGCGCCGCAGCCGTTGATCACCGGCGTCCATACCTACGAGGCGGCGGTCGCGGACCTCAACGACGACGACGCGCCGGACGTTGCAGCGGGAGGGGGTGCCACGGGGCTGGTCGTGCGCTACCAGGACGCAACGATCCGCGGCACCTTTGGCCCGCAGCTGAGCGTCGCGCTTCCGGGTCGGCCATCGCATCTCGCGACCGGTGATGTCGACGGCGACGGGCTCACCGACGTCCTGGCGTGGGTGTATACGAACCCCCCAGGCGCCTGGACGCCGACCGGCGGGCTGGTCGTCGCCTACCAGGAACCCGCCGGCTTCGACGTCTCGGGGCTGCTCGCGCCGCAGACGGGGATCAATGTGGCGCGGCTGGCGATCGCCGATGTCAATGGCGACGGGCGAGGCGACTTGTTCGCGTTCGAGACGCCGTTCAGCACCAGCTATGCGACGCAACTCGTCGTGGTACCGCAGACGGCGGTGGCGCGCACTTTCGATCCGCCCGTGCACACGCCGCTCGCCGGTGTCCAGGGCCGCGACGACGCGGTGCTGGCAGACCTGAACCAGGACGGCGTGCCCGACACTGCGGTCGCGGGCTTCTGGCCGGAGCCCGGAGGCCCCTATGCCTGGCCGATTGTGCGATCGCAAGCCAATCTGTTGATGAACGACGGGCTCGGGGCGTTCGCACTGCATGCGGCGATCCCGATGCCGTTTCCGGTCAGCCGCGTTACCGCCGGCGACCTCGACGGCGACGGCCGCAACGACATCCTGCTCCTGGGAGATGATGAAAACCGCCCCCTGGTGATGATTCAGTCGGCGCCCGGCGTTTTCCAGGCGCCGCGCGCGCTTTATTAGTTCACCGGCGCACCTCGCTCACCCAGTTCCATAAAGCGCGAATGTCCTGCTCGAGTTGAAAGTGTGGATCTTATGCGTAGTGGACAGCCAGTAACTTTGATCTGAGTCAGAACGCGCGGCCCGCGGTCGGTCAGTATTGGATTGTCAGCTCGCTTGGAGGTGTCTATGGATACCGCGGATGTTTCGGCGATTGCACGCCACCTTTTTGAGACCCAGGGCACCAAGGCCATCGCAGAGGCTGCGCAGAAGGCGGTGTCATTCGAGAAGGCCGGCGACCAGAAGCAGGCGAAGCTGTGGCGCCGGGTCGAGGCCGCAGTGCGTGAGATGCGCGGCCCGAAGGAAAGCTAGCCGCGCGGCCCGGGTGTTTGCACGGCGAATCGGAATGCCGAAGGAGGCTGGTTCGCCGCTACCTGAACTTGCTGTCCGCGAGCACCTCGGCACGCATGCGATCGCGTTCTTCCTGTGCCCTGAGCTTCGAGATCTTCGGGCAGAAATTCTGCTTGATGGCAGTCGAGATGGGCACATCCTCGAGCCACGCGGACCTTCCCTCGGCTGAGCGCGCATGGCTGAGCAGATTCACCGCCTGGCTCAGCCGCATGCGGCGTGGATTCTCGCAGTCATGCAGCATGTATGCGGCCATCGGCGCCATGGATGATTCTTCCGACCGCGTGAGCTTCAGCCAGACAGCGAACCCGGATCGGTCTTGCAGCACCTTCAGCGATGTC
>JAOUGZ010000443.1 GCA_029865405.1 Betaproteobacteria bacterium | reverse complement strand
CTTGATCACCAGCACCAGGCGATCCTTTTCTCCCAGGTCGCCCGCCACGCGGAAGATCTCCTTCGCCGGCACCTCGGTGTAGGGCGCGTAGAGCTTGTCCATGAAATAGTCCGGACGAAACAGCGCGAACGTGCCGATCAGGAGCAGCACGATCTCCCACCAGCGGCAACGCGAATGGAACCAGGCGAGCGTGGCCGCCGAAAATGCGAGCGAGGCGATGGTCGCCGCGGATGCGACCAGCAGCACCTCCCACCAGCTGCGCACGTCGATCAGCAGCAGCATCGGATTGAAGATGAACACGAACGGCAGGACCACCGTGCGCAACGCATACAACGCGCCTTGCAGGCCGGTCTTGATCGCATCTTCGCCCGAGATCGCGGCCGCCGCGAACGTCGCCAGGCCGACGGGCGGCGTGATGTCGCCCATGATCCCGTAGTAGAAGACGAACAGATGCACCGCGATGAGCGGAATGACCAGGTCCGACTGCGCACCGAGCTCGACGATCACCGGGGCCATCAGCGTCGCCACCAGAATGTAGTTTGCGGTGGTCGGTACGCCCAGGCCGAGCACGAGACATACGAATGCCGTGAACAGCAGCATGACGAACACGTTGCCCTGCGACACCACTTCCACGAAATCAGTCATGCGGAACCCGAGCCCGGTGAGCGTGATGCCGCCGACGATGATGCCGGCGGTGGCCGTGGCGATGGCGATCGAGATCATGTTGCGCGCGCCGTCGTTGAGGCCCTCGAGCACCTCGACGCCCCCGAGCCTTGCCGCCTTGCCCAGCTGGCGCTTGCCGCGGAAAAGCGCTGTCAGTGGTCGTTGCGTCGCCATGAGGACGATCAGGGTCGCCGTCGCCCAGAATGCCGAGAGCGCCGGCGAGAGCTCCTCGATCATCAGGCACCAGATGAGCACGCCGATCGGGATCAGGAAGTGCAGGCCCGCCTTGACGGTGGGCCAGGTGTCGGGCAGCACCGGGTTCTCGACGTCGATGTCCTGCGGCAGATCGGGGCAGCGCGCCGCCACCCACACCGTATAGACGTAAAGCGCGGCAAGGAGCACGCTGAGCATCCAGGGCGCCGCCACCGGACCGAACAGGTTCTTCGCGCCCTCGGCCACCCAGTAAATTAGGCTGCACACCACAATCGACCCCGAGACGCCCAAGCCCCAAGCGGTGAGCTTCTGGTGGAATGGGCGCACACGCGCGCTCGCCGTCGGCTCGAGGCCGAGCTTGAGCGCCTCCAAGTGCACGATGTAGAACAGCGCGATGTAGGAAATGAGCGCGGGCAGGAACGCGTGCTTGATCACGTCGGTATAGGGAATGCCCACGTACTCGACCATCAGGAACGCCGCAGCGCCCATGACCGGCGGCATGATCTGGCCGTTGACCGAGGATGCGGTTTCGATGGCGCCCGCCTTCACGCCGCCGTACCCGGCCTTGGTCATCAGGGGAATGGTGAAGATGCCGCCCGAGACCACGTTGGAGACCGACGACCCGGAGATCAGCCCGTTCAGCCCCGAGGACACTACCGCCACCTTGGCAGGCCCGCCACGCAAGTGCCCCAGCATGGCGAAGGACACCTGCATCATGTAGTTGCCGGCGCCCGCCTTGTCGAGCAATGATCCGAACAGCACGAAGATGAAGATGTAGCCCACCGACACGCCGAGCGCGACGCCGAACACGCCCTCAGTGGTGAGCCACTGGTGCACCAGCATCCGCTCCCAGGACGCGCCCTTGTGCGCGATCACGTCCGGCAGGTACTGACCCAGCATCGTATAGCCGAGAAACAGGATCGCCAGGATGGTCATCGGCAGGCCGACGGCACGCCGCGTCGCCTCGAGCAGCAGGACGATGCCCGCGGACGCGATGACGATGTCCTGCAGATTGGGCTGTCCCGG
This sequence comes from Betaproteobacteria bacterium, assembly GCA_029865405.1. Next base: position 1,530 of record JAOUGZ010000443.1, on the reverse strand, counting down.
GCGCGTGGCCAGCTGCGCGTAGAAGAAAAGGAAATAGGAGCCGGCGACGGCGGCGGTGATGCCGATCACCCAGTCGAACCACGGAATGCGTCCGCGCTGCAAAGCGGTGCGCATCGCCGGATAGCACAGGAACGCGAGCAGCAGACCGACGCCCAGGTGCAGCGAGCGGGCTTCCGTGTCGTTGAGCACGCCCCAGCCGAAGGTGAAAGGCAGCGGTGAGGCGTACCAGAGCTGGAATAGCGACCAGCCCAGCGCGAGCGCGAAAATCAGTTTCCCGGCGATGCCGCCGGCGGCGCGCCCGCCGGTGTCGGCGTCGGCGATCAGCTGCTGCAGGTCGGCGCTCGGTGCGGGCGCTTTCTTGGCCATCGTCTCCTCCCCGGAAACAAAGGGGGGGCGAAACTCTCGTTCCGCCCCCTCGGCAGAGCTAGATCAAGCTGCGGCCTACTTCAACCAGCCTTTTTCCTTGTAGTAGCGCACCGCGCCGTCGTGCAGGGGCGCGCTCAGGCCGTCCTTGATCATGTGCTCGGGCTTGAGCACCTGGAACGCCGGGTGCAGCTTCTTGAACTCGTCGAAGTTGTCGAACACTGCCTTCACCACCTGGTACACGGTGTCGGCCGGCACCTTCGACGACGACACTACCGTGGCAAGCACGCCGTAGGTCTTGGTGTCCTGGGCGTTGCCCGGGTACAGGCCGCCCGGGATCGTCGCATGGGCGTAATACGGGTGTGCCGACACCAGCTTGTCCACCGCCGGCCCGGTGACCGATACGAGCTTGGCGCCGCACACCGTGGTCGGGTCCTGGATGTTGGCCGAGGGATGGCCGACCAGGTAGAAAAAGCCGTCGATCTTGCCGTCGCACAGCGCCGGACCGTGCTCGTCCGCCTTCAATTCCGAAGCGAGCGCAAACGCCGAGAGATTCCAGCCCATCGCGCCGATCAGCTCATCGAGCGTGGCGCGCGTACCCGAGCCCGGATTGCCGACATTGAACTTCTTGCCTTTCAGGTCGGCAAAGCTGTTGATGTTGGATTCCTTGCGCACCACCACCGTCACCGGCTCGGGATGCAACGAGAACACGGCGCGCAGCTCGTTGAACGGCTCCTTGAATTGCTGCTTGCCATTGGCCGCATTGAACTGCACGTCCGACTGCGCGACGCCCATGTCGAGCTCGCCGGCCTTGATGGTATTGATGTTGAACACCGAGCCGCCCGTGGACTCGACCGAGCAGCGGATGCCGTGCTTGGCGCGGTCCTTGTTCACCAGACGGCAAACCGCGCCGCCCGCCGGGTAATACACGCCGGTGACGCCGCCCGTGCCAATGGTCATGTACTTCTGCTGCGCCTCGGCCGCGGGCGCGAAGGCGCCGGCGACGATCAGGCTTGCTGCGAGCGCGCTGAGTGTGCGCATGGTGATCTCCTCCTTGAAAGATTGCTTGTGTAGCTTAGCGGACTGGGCCTCTATGCGGCAACCCTTGCGTGCACTGCCGCGTCGATTGCGCCACCGAGCTTGTCGATCAGCTCGTCGAGTTGCCGC
>JAOUGZ010000442.1 GCA_029865405.1 Betaproteobacteria bacterium | reverse complement strand
CGGCCTGGCGCGTGCCGGTCCCGTTCTGCTGTGCGTCCAACGTTGACTCCGGTTGCGACGCGTCGCGCCTACGCGCGAAGCGCCGAGGTTGCACGAACTGCTAAGGGTCTTGCGGAGTCAGGCCCGGGGCGGGCCGGTGGGATCGGGTCTGAAGGTGCGCGCCGTGGACGCGCGGGTGGTGTATAGCGTGAAGCGAAGCGCGCGCCCGGCGTCCAGCGCCGCAGGCGGTGCGGGAGGCGCGTCGGCCCCGGGCAATCCGTCGATCGCGGGATCGACCTTGCGCGCCTCGGACATTATGGCCGCGCTGCTGTCCTCCGCGCCAAAGTACCACTCGTGCCCGGTGTCCAGATCGCGGAACGCGCCGGCCTGCAGGCCGACCAGCACCAGCAGCAGCGCAATCGAACGCACGATAAAGGGACGGCTCACGGCGGCGGATGCTACCCGGGAAGCGCTGCGCCGTCCACGCAGGCCGCCTCAGCGGGGCTGCAACCCCGGCGGGTAGACCCCGCTCGTCAGGTACCCGACCAGGTCTGCCACGGGGCGGATCGCCGCGCCGAAGGGCAAAGGCTCCGAGCCGCGGAAAAACAGGCCGCGCTCCAGATCTCCGCGCAGCGCGGCGCCCAGCTGGTTGTCGATGCAGAACTGGCCGGCACGCGCGAGCCCGTCGCGCAGGCCGCAGTGCAGCAGGCAATCCCAGGCGAGCGTGCACTGCGGCTTGGGGCGCGCCTTGCCCTTCATGCGCTCCTCGCGGCGCAGGTACCGGTCGAGCCAGGGCGTGCGCACGGCGCGCGCCGGCAGGCCAGCCACGCTCATGAAGGTGACGATGTCCTCGGGCCGCGCCTCGGCCAGCACCTTCTTGAACACGGGATGCGCGTCGCCCTCCTCGGTCACCGCGAACGCCGTGCCGAGCTGCGCGGCCGAGGCGCCGAGACCGAGGACGGTCCGCAGCTTCTCATGGCTGTTGATGCCGCCCGCGGCGATGAGCGGGATGTTCTCGTGCTCCAGCCCAAGCTCCTTGAAGCTCGCCAGCACCGCCGGGATCACCGTGGCGAAATCAAACCTCGGGCTGAGCACATCGGCCTCGTCCGCCGCGCCGAGGTGGCCGCCGGCATAGCGCGGATGCTCCAGCACGATCGCGTCCGGCAGGCGCTGCTTGCGCATCCACTTGCGCAGCAGCAGCGTCGTGCCCCGCGCGTCGGACAGGATCGGGATCAGCGCCACCTCGCCGAAGCCGGCGGTCAGCTCGGGCAGGTCGAGCGGCAGTCCCGCGCCCATGACCACGGCCTGGATGCCGCTTTCGCAGGCCCGGCGCACATAGTCCGCGTATTGCGACACGGCCCGCATCACGTTCACGGCGACGAGGCCGCGGCCCTGCGCGAGCGCCAGCGCGGCGCGCACTTCCCGGTCGAGCGCTTCGAGGTTGGCCGCGTTGATCGCGCTCTTGTCGCGCAACTTGCCGGTGCGTTCCATGAGATCGGGGTGCAGGCGGCGCAAGTCGACGCTCGCGATCGTGCCGACGGCGCCGAGGCGCGCGACGCTCCCGGCGAGGCGATGGGCGGACACGCCCACCCCCATGCCGCCCTGCACGATCGGCAGGAGCGCCTTGCCCCGGATGGACAGGCTCGGCAGCGCGTTCAAGCTCGCACCGACGCTGCGGATCGGGCTACGGGCGTGGCCAGGGCTTGTTCGCCCCTCATCGAATCCGTGGCGGCCTCCCCGGTCGCATCGACCGCGGGCGCGCTCGTTCCGCGCCAGCTCGCGATCTGGTCGATGATCGCCCGGCGCGCCCGCTCGCGCAGCGCCGCGGTCTGATCCGGCCCCAGATCCGCGACCTCGATCGGCGGCAGAACGCGCACACGGATGGTCCGCGCGGCGCCGAAGCGCCAGCTGTGCTTGGGCAGGCAGGCGTGCGAGCCGTCGATCGCGATCGGGACCACGCTCGCGCGCTCGCGCAGCGCGAGCCGGAACGCGCCATCATGGAACCGGCCGACGCGCCCGTCCGTGGAGCGCGTGCCTTCCGGAAAGAACATCACCGGGCAGCCCTGGCGCAGGTAGCGCGCCGCGCGCAGCAGCGAGCGCGCGCCGCTGCGTGCGTCGGTACGCTCGAGCGGGATGTCGCCCGCCATGCGCATCATCCAGCCGATCAGCGGCAGGCGGAACAGGGAGCGCTTGGCGATCCACTTCATTTCCCAGGGCAGATGCGAGATGAGCGGGATGTCGGCCAGCGACTGGTGGTTGCTGACCATGACATAGGGGGCACCCATGCGCAGCGCCGGAATGCCGTCGACGCGCAGCGTCCACAGCGGGTTGAGCTTCGTGACCACGATGCCGAGCCGGCGAAACCAGCGGCCCGTGCGCAGCCGGGCCGGATGCCGATCGAGCACGCGCACGCCTGCGATCAGGGGAACCCAGAGCGCGACGCAGGCCAGGACAACGGCCCAGATGAACAGGGAGCGCAGAACGACCGTCAATGCGCTCAGTAACCCTTCCTTGCCAACACCGGACTTGCCCTCCAATCGGGTACGCGGCACCGCGCATGATGGTCCCGGCCCGGGCGAGAACCTTGATCGACATCAAACGCTTGGCGATTGGGCCGAACGACGGCGGCCGCTGCGCTCGCGCTAGCAGAGCACCCGCAGCGCGCCCGGCAGGATCTCGATCTCCAGCCGATGCGCATCCTCGAAGGCGATTTCGCCATCGGCTTCCACCAGGAGCGGCGCGTCGGACTCGATGAGAACGCTTCTTGCGCGCCTCAGCTTCAGGCGCGGGTCGCTGCCGTGCGTGCCGCACATGATGCGCGGCACCAGGCCGAGGATGGCGAGGCGCCCGACGCCGTCGGCGATCAGCAGGTCGAGCTCGCCGTCGTCGGCGCAGGCCCCGGGACAGACGTGGAAGCTGCCGCCGAAGGCGCGACCGTTCATCACCGCGGTCATCGCAGTGGTCTGGGCGAACGGCGCGCCGCCATCCAGCTGCAGCCGCACCTCGAGTTTCGGGTAGCGCACCAGGGTAAGCGCAAGGGCGCCGAGGTAGGCGCCAAGCCCGGTCAGGAACGCCGGAACCCGGCGCACGTTGCGCGAGGCGTGCGCGCCGAAGCCGATGTCCATGCCGTTGGCGAAATAGCGCACCTCGTCGCCGACGCGAATGCGGCCCGCGTCGAACGCCCTCGGCTCGGCGTGCGAGACGCGCTCCACGGCGTCGCGTGCCGGCAGCATCTTGACGAAGTCGTCGCCGCTGCCCAGAGGCAGCACGCCGAACGCGGCCCCTTCCCCGGCGCGCAGCAGCCCGTTCGCCACCTCGTGCACCGTGCCGTCGCCGCCCGCGGCGATGACGGCGTCGTACTCGCGCGCCGCGCGCTCGGCGAACCCGACGCCCTCGCCCGGCGCGCTCGTCTCGGCCACGTCGAAACTCACGCCGGCCGAGCGCAGCGCCTGGCGCAGG
>JAOUGZ010000441.1 GCA_029865405.1 Betaproteobacteria bacterium | reverse complement strand
GCTGCACCGAGCCCGTGGTGGTGAGCACGTACCAGCCGAGGATCAGCGCCTCCATCTCGAACGCCCAGGACGTGGCGAGATCCGCCGGCCACTGGAAGCGGAAGCTGCGCACGCGGAAAGGGGCGAAGGCGGACATGCGGGCGGATGCTACAGGGCTGCGCCGGCTACGCCCGATGCCGCAGATCGCGCTGCGCGAGCGCTAGCGCGGCGCCCAACGCGAGCAGCGCGGCGGATGCCGCGAGCCCGATCTGCAGCGAGCCCGAGCGGTCGGCAAGCCAGCCGATCGCCACCGGCCCCGCGATCTGGCCGGCGGCGAACACGGCGGTGAAGGTGGCGATGGCCGATCCCCAGGCGGGCCTGGGCAGCGCCCGCTGGATGAAGCTGCCGATGGACGACGGCGCGCTGAACATCGCGACGCCGAACAGCGCCGCCGACAGCAGCATCGCGGCGGGCTGGGTCGAGGCGAGCGGCAGCGCGGCGCCGGCGGCAAGCACCGCCATCACCGCGGCAAGCGGCCGGCCGCCGGGCCAGTGCTCGGCGGGCTTGCGCCACACCAGCGGCGCCAGCAGCGTCGCCAGCCCGAGGACGAACCACACCGCGATCACCGCCGCGGTGCTCGCGCCGTTGAGGCGCATCCACGCGATGACGAAAGTCATGTAGCCGATGTAGCCGAGCGCGAACAGGGCGTAGGCGGCGAACTCGGCGGCGAACGGGCGCAGCGTCCAGCGCGCCTCGCCCGCCGTCTTCCCGGGCTCGGCGATGCGCCACGCCGCCCAGGCGGCGGCCACGGTCATCAACAGGCTCGCATAACCCATGGCGCGCCAGGCGAGCGGCCACGACGCGCTGCCGTGCGCTTCCAGCAGCAGCGGCACCGCGACCCCCGAGAGCATCAGGCCGATGCCGCCGCCCGCAAAGTAGATCGCGATGGTGGTGGCGGCGAGCCGCGGGCGCTGCGGAAAGATGTTGCCCGAGAGGGCGCCGCCGCAAATGAATACTGCGGCGCCGCCCACGCCGGCCAGCACGCGCACCGCCATCAGCGCCTCGAAGCCGCGCACGAAGCCGGTTGCGGCGATCGCCACGGAGGTGATCACCATGCCCCAGGCGTAGAGCGCGCGATTGCCCGCGCGCGCCAGCAATGCACGCGTCAGCAGGGCGCCGAGCAGGTAGCCGAAGGCATTGACGGTGTTGATCGACCCCGCCTGCGAGTAGCTCCACTCGAGGTCGGCGCGCATCGCCGGCAGGATGAGCGCGTAGGCGAAGCGCGCGAACGAGTTCGACACCGCCGGGCCGAACGAGAGCAGGAACGCGACCAGCAGGCCGCGCGCCAGCGAAATTCCCCCGGGATCGTTGCCCACGGGCGCCGGGAAGGCGCCGCGGTGCGGTCTAGGCTGCTTTCAGATTGCTCGCCGCGAGCTTGCCGCGCTCGGTGACGACGTCGAAGCTGACGCGCTGGCCTTCGCTCAGCGTGCCCATGCCGGACTTCTCAACGGCGCTGATGTGCACGAATACATCCTTCTCGCCGCCTTCCGGCTGGATGAACCCAAATCCCTTGGTGGCGTTGAAAAACTTCACGGTTCCGATGGTCATACATAGCCTCTTGTATCTAGGACGCCGCGCAAATCGGGCGCGGCAACGAACAATCTAGCCGAAGTGGTGTGTAAGGCAGGCCAAAACGCAGATCGCGCGCGCATGGTGCGCGGAATCGCGGCCAAATGCAAACCGCAGCGGCTCGGGGCCGGCGATGGCCGCGCTCAATCGATCGCGACCGCCCGGCCGCTGCGCGCCGACGCCGCCACGGCCTCGGTCCCCGCGACCACGTTGACGAGCTCCTCCGGCGCGATCACGAACTGCACCTCGCCCGCCACTGCGTCGGCGAAGGCCTCGAGCTGCGCGCGCTCCTTGTCGATCGCCTCGAAGCCCAGGCGGCGGACATTGCCGGCGAGATCGAAGACGCCGAGCTCGGTATCGCCGCGCAGTTCCAGGGCGCCCTTCGCGCCGAAGGCATGGAGGCGGTAGAACTGGGTCGCCGCGTGCAGCGTCACCAGGGAGCCCGTCGCGCCGCCCGCAAAGCGCAGCAGGCACGAGGTCGTGTCGTCGACGTCGATGTCGAGCTGCTGGCGCACGCTGACGGCGAGGACCTCGGTCGCGAGCCCGGCCAGATGCACCATGGCGTCGAGCACATGGCAGCCGCGCGCCGTCATCGAGCCGCCGGGGCTTTCCGTGCGGTTGGCGCGCCAGTTGCCCGGCTCGATCTGGTAGCTGGGCGGGCCGGAGAAATTGCCCTCGAGGTGGCGCAGCCTCCCGATCTCGCCGGCCGCGATGCGCCGCTTCATGTCGGCGTAGGCCGGCATGTAGCGGCGATTGAATCCGACCTGCAGCGTGATGCCCGCCGCGCGGCAGGCCTCGATCGCGCGCTCGGCGCTGGCGCGCGTCAGCGTGAACGGCTTCTCCACGAACACGTGCTTGCGGGCTTGCGCCGCGGCCGCGACCTCGTCGGCGTGGCGCGAGTGCGGCGTCGCCAGCACCACCGCGTCGATCGCGGGGTCCGCCAGAACGTCCGCGTAGCGTGCGCTCAAGGCGAGGCCGAAGCGCTCGCCGAGCGGCTTCAGGGCGGCCGGATCGCGGGTCACCGCCGCGACGAAGCGGATCTTGCCGCTCCTGCCCTGCACCGACTCGATGAGCCGCGTCCCCCAGTGGCCGGCCCCGCAGATCGCCGCCCGCAGCAAGCTAGCCGCCGAGCCGCTCGTCGGGCGGCGCGATCTCGGTGACCAGGTCCCGGAGCAGCTTCTTGTTCGGCAGCGGGTCGATCCGCGTCGTGCCCTCGCGCAGCCGCTCCATGCAGGCGTACACCGTCTTGCCTTCGATCCGCACCATGCACTCCTTGCAGCTGTTGGCGTTGGTGCACGAGTAGCGGATGGCGAGCGTCGGGTCGCGCCGCGCGCGGATCCAGCGCAGGCCGTCGAGCACCGACTGGCCGGGCTCGAACGGCACCTCCCAGGTGTCCTCCCGCCGCGGCTCGCCCGGCGCGCCGCGGCGGATCACGAGCGTCGCGGTCGCGCTCACGCCGGCACCGCGCTCGACTCGAGGCGCAGCGCATCGCCCTCGAGCGAGAGCGCCTGGTTGAAGGCCCACTGCGGGTCCATCGCCGGAAAATCCTCGCGCTGGTGCGCGCCGCGCGATTCGGTGCGCGCAAGCGCCGACGCGGCCACGCATTCGCCGACGCGCGCCATGGTGCCGAGATCGAGCCAGTCGGCGAGCGCGGTGTCGTAGGCCGTGCCGGCGGCGGGCTTCAGCGCCGGCAGCTCGGCGCGCAGCGCGCGCAAGCGGCCGAGCGCGCGCTCGAGGCCGGCCTGCGTGCGGAACGGCCCGACCTCGTCCTGCATCAGCGCCTGCAGCTCCTCGAGCATCGCCGCCGGATTGAAATCGCGCACGGCACGGCCC
>JAOUGZ010000440.1 GCA_029865405.1 Betaproteobacteria bacterium | reverse complement strand
CACCGGCAGCGCCGTGCAGCTCGCCGAGCGCTGCTGCGGCGAATCGGGCACGCTCGCCGTCACGCGCCCCGACGTGTCGACCCAGGTGCGCTACCGCAAGGAAGAGGAGCTGAAGAAGAACGTCGCCTCGCTCGCCGGCGTAGGCCCGATCAAGGTGCTCACGTCGTGCCCGTCGTGCCTGCAGGGGCTCGCGCGCTTCGACGCGGACGCCGGCACGCAGGCCGACTACATCGTGGTGGAAATGGCGCGCCGGCTGCTGGGCGAGAACTGGCTGCCGGAGTTCGTCGGCAAGGCCAACACGGGCGGCATCGAGCGCGTGCTCCTGTAAAGTACGCCGCGATGAGCGCGCCGCACGCCTTTCGCCTGCCCCAGATCGATCCCGCGGCGCAGCCCGAATTCACCGACGGGGCGAGCGCGAAAGCGTGGCTGCAGCACGTGCCGCTCGCCAACGTATCGGCCGCCCAGCACCAGCTGCTCGTCCAGGTGGAGGAGTTCAACCACTACGCCGCCGGCCCCGCGGACCGCTTCGCCGCGCTCGAGGCGGTGCGCGAGGCGGTCAACTTCGTGCAGATCGAGCAGGCCAAGCGCTTCACGCATCGCGCCCTGCCGATGCAGGAGGCCGAGGCCGCGCTGTTCGAGGACACCATCGAGCTGTGGGAGCAGATGCGCCTGGGGTATCTGCGCTGCCTCGAGGCGAACGCCGCCGCGCTGCGCGCCAAGCGCGCGCTCCTCGCGCAGCGCGCGCTCGCCTACTCGGGCCTGCGCATGTTCCATCACTATCTCGCGCAGCGCCAGGTGCCGGCGAGCGACTGGCGCCATCTGCACGAGGTGTACGCGAGCGCCGAGCGCCTGGGCGTGGCCGACGAAGCGGTGAAGGATTACCTGAACCGCGACGTGCACGACACCTCGCCGCGCATCGCCTACCTGCGCGCCACGCTGCTCGGGCTGTGCAACCCGCACGAGCTGGCGCCGCGCCAGCTGACTTTCGTCGCCTACCTGCTCGAGCGCTGGGCGGAAAAGGTCGAGATGGCGCGCGCGCCGATCGACGAAGGCGACCTGCCGCCGCTCAGCGTGGACCTCGCCGGCGAGCTCTGCGCCGACCGCGGCCCGGCCGCGGGCGCCGAGCTGCGCTACCTCGACGCGCGGCGCCTGGCGAAAAGCCTGCGCAACCGCGTCGCGCTGCTCAGAAAGGGCGAGTCGCCGGCGCGGCTCGCGCTCGGCGAAGACTGCGTGCAGCCCTCCTGCGAGCAGTTGCTCGTGTTCCTGTACCGGCAGTGGTGCCAGGCGCGCCAGCCGCGCGTCGTGGAACGCAGTCGCGCCGGCGACACGGCGCAGGCGTGCACCAACCTGGCCGCCATCCACTACTACGTGTCGGGGCGGGTGTTCCGCGTCGCCAGCAGCTTCAAGGAGCTCACCGCACGCCAGCGCGAAGAGATCGCCACGTTCGGCCGCGTCAGCACGCGCGACGAGGACGACTACAGCGTGGCGCAGGGATACCTGCTGGAGAACTGGCAGATCGAGGACGAAAGCGCGCAGGGCCTGAGGATGTTGCGCCGCGCCGGGACGACCGGGCGGCGCATGGCGCACGGGCAGCTGGTCGGTGTGCGGGTCGCCGACGCAAATAGCTTTCGCCTCGGCCAGGTGCGCTGGCTGATGGCCACCGGGCGCGGCGACCTCGCCTGCGGCGTGAAGCTGCTGCCCGGACTGCCGCTCGCCGCGGCGGTGCGCGGCACCGGCCTCAACGCCGTCGATGAGAAGTACGTTCAGGCCATGACGCTCGCCGCCGTGCCGGCGCTCAATGCGCCGGCCACGCTGGTGCTGGCGTCCGGCTGGTTCCGGCCCAAGCGCGTCCTCGAGGCGGCGATGCACAAGCCGCAGCGCGTGCGCCTGCTGGAAGTGCTGGAGCGCGGTACGGACTTCGAGCGCGTGGCCTACGAGGTGCTGCCGGACTAGGCCACGGCCCTTGCCGGGTCCGTCGGCGTGACGCGTTGCGCCGGGAACACGGCGCGAAAGCTCGAGCCCTTGCCCAGCTCGCTGTCGACTTCGAGGCTCGCCTGGTGGCGCGTGAGCACGTGCTTGACGATCGCCAGCCCCAGGCCGGTGCCGCCCGACTCGCGCGAGCGGCCCTGGTCGACGCGATAGAAGCGTTCGGTGAGGCGCGGAATGTGGCGCGTCTCGACGCCGATGCCGGTGTCCTCGACCGCAAAGACGCCGCGACCGTCCACCAGCCGCCAGGCGAGCGTGACGGCGCCGCCCTCGGGCGTATAGCGCACGGCGTTCGACACGAGGTTGGAGAACGCGCTGCGCAGCTCGCGCGCGCTGCCGGTGAGCCGGCAACCCGGCTCGACCTGCACCCGCAGCTGGTGTCGCCCTGCGGACAGCGCCCGCGCCTCTGCGGCGAGCTGCTCGACGAAGCGGCTCATGTCGATCGCCTGCTCGTCGGCGGGCGCCGGGCTCGATTCGAGCGCCGAGAGCGTGAGCAGGTCTTCGATCAGCGACTGCATGCGCCGGGCCTGCTCGCCCATCAGCGCGAGAAACTGCCGGCGCTGCGCCGGCGCGGTCTCGATCGCCGGATCGGCCAGCGTCTCGACGAAGCCCGCGAGCACGGTGACGGGCGTCTTCAGCTCGTGCGAGACGTTGGCGATGAAATCGCGTCGTACGGTCTCGAGCTTCTCCTGCGCCGTGATGTCGCGCGAGTTGAGCAGCTTTTGCTCGTCGCCGAACTCGATCAGGCGCACCAGCAGCGCGGTTTCGCCGCGCACGCCGCGCAGCAGGAGGGGCTCGCGGAAGTCCGCTGCGCCGAGCCAGGCGACGAAGTCCGGGTGGCGCAGGAAGTTGGTCACGGGCCGGCCGTGGTCGCGGCGCGCGTCGATGCTGAAGTGGCGCGCGGCGGTCGGATTGGCCCACTCGATGTGGTACTCGCGGTCGAGGATCACGACGCCGTCGGGGAGCGCGCGCCCGGCGTCGCGAAAGCGCGCCAGCGCCGCGCGCAGGCGCTCGCGCTCCTCGTCGCGGCTTTTCAGGAGACGGTACAGGGCGGCGAAGGTTTCCTCCCACACGCCGCGCCCCGCGGGCAGCGCGTCCTTGGCCGGCCGGCGCAGCCAGCGCATGAGCGCGGCAAGCTGCGTCGTGTGGTAGACGAGCGCCAGCGCCAGCACCGCCGCGACGCCGGGCCATCCCCACAGCAGGCCCGCCGCCGCCGCCGCGACGGCCACCGCGAGCGTGCTGCCCCAGGCCGGGTTCAAGCGGGGTGGGCGGTCAACCGGTAGCCCGAGCCGCGCACCGTTTCGATCAGGCGGTCGTGCCCGGAAGGCTCCAGGGACTTGCGCAGGCGCCGGATGTGCACGTCCACGGTCCGCTCCTCGACGAAGACGTGGTCGCCCCACACCTGGTCGAGCAGCTGCGCGCGCGAGTGCACGCGCTCGGCATGCGTCATGAGGAAGTGCAGC
>JAOUGZ010000439.1 GCA_029865405.1 Betaproteobacteria bacterium | reverse complement strand
GAGCTCCTTCTCCCACAGGGCCCGCAGCTCGGGCGTATTGAGCACGCGCGCCACGATGTCGCCGCCGTGGGTGGGCGGATTGGAGTAGTTCGTGCGCACCACGCGTTTCACATGCGACAGTGCGCGCGCCGCTTCGTCGGCGCTGGCCGCGACCAGCGTGAAGGCGCCGACGCGCTCGCCGTAGAGCGAGAGCGACTTGGAGAACGAGCTCGACAGGAAGATCGGCGACATCGCCGCGGCGAACAGGCGCGGCGCGTAGGCATCGGCGTCGATGCCGTCGCTGAATCCCTGGTAGGCGAGATCGAGGAAGGGCACCAGGCCGCGCGCCTGCACGACGTCGAGGATCTTCTGCCACTGCGCCTGGCTCAGGTCGACGCCGGTCGGGTTGTGGCAGCAGGAATGCAGCACGACGACGGTGCCGGCGGGCAGGGCTTCCAGCGCCTTCAACATCGCCTCGAATTTCAGGCCGCGCGTGGCCGGGTCATAGTAGGGGTAGGCCTGCACCTTGAAGCCGGCCGCCTCGAACAGCGCGCGGTGGTTCTCCCAGCTCGGCTCGCTGATCCAGACCTGCGCGTCCGGGCTCAATTGCTTGAGGAAGTCGGCGCCGATCTTCAGGCCGCCGGTGCCGCCGATCGCCTGCACCGTCACGCTGCGCTTTTCCTTCAGCAACCGCGCGTCCGCGCCGAAGATGAGCGCCTGCACCGCCTGGTCGTAGGCCTGCAGCCCGTCGATCGGCAGGTAGGACTTGGGCGCGGCGGACTGCACGCGCTGCTGCTCGGCGCGCTGCACGCACTCGAGCAGCGGCACCTTGCCCTTGTCGTCGTAGTACACGCCGACGCCGAGGTTCACCTTGCGCGGGTTGGTGTCGGCGACGTAAAGCTCGGTGACGCCGAGGATCGGGTCGCGCGGCGCCATCGAAACGCCGGCGAGGAGGGAGGGTGCGTGCGGCGCGTTCATCGTGCTAGCATTTTCCGGTTTGACGCCCGCAATTCTACCCGTGACGCAGTCCTTTCCCAACAGCCCATTCAAGCTGCACCAGCCGTTCGCGCCGGCGGGCGACCAGCCCGAGGCGATCGAAGCGCTCACCGAGGGCATTCGCGACGGGCTGGCGTTCCAGACGCTGCTCGGCGTCACCGGCTCGGGCAAGACCTACACCATGGCGCACGTCATCGCGCGGCTCGGACGGCCGGCGCTGGTGCTGGCGCCGAACAAGACGCTGGCCGCGCAGCTCTACGCCGAGTTCCGCGAGTTCTTCCCGGAGAACGCGGTCGAATACTTCGTCTCCTATTACGACTACTACCAGCCCGAGGCCTACGTCCCGGCGCGCGACCTGTACATCGAGAAAGACTCTTCGATCAACGAGCACATCGAGCAGATGCGCCTGTCGGCGACCAAGTCGCTGATGGAGCGTCGCGACGTGGTGATCGTGGCCACGGTGTCCGCGATCTACGGCATCGGCGATCCGTCCGAGTACCACGGCATGATCCTGCACCTGCGCCAGGGCGAGAAGGCGACGCAGCGCGAAGTCATCGCGCGCCTGGTGGCGATGCAGTACGAGCGCAACGAGCTCGACTTTCGCCGCGGCACGTTCCGCGTGCGCGGCGACGTGATCGACATCTTCCCGGCCGAGCACGCGGAGCACGCCGTGCGCATCTCGCTCGCCGAGGATGAGATCGAGAAGCTGCAGCTCTTTGACCCGCTCACCGGCCGGGTGCTGCACGCGCTCGCGCGCTTCACGGTGTACCCCTCCAGCCACTACGTCACGCCGCGCGAGACCACGCTGCGCGCCATCGAGGCGATCAAGGCGGAGCTGCGCGAGCGCATCGAGTTCTTTCAGCAGGCCGGGCGCCTGGTGGAGGCGCAGAGGATCGAGCAGCGCACGCGCTTCGACCTGGAGATGCTCGCCGAGCTCGGCTTCTGCAAGGGCATCGAGAACTATTCGCGCCACCTCTCGGGTCGCAAGCCGGGCGAGCCGCCGCCGACGCTCATCGATTACCTGCCGCCGGACGCGCTGATGATCATCGACGAGAGCCACGTCACCATCGGCCAGCTCGGCGGCATGTACAAGGGCGACCGTTCGAGGAAAGAGAACCTCGTCGAGTACGGTTTCCGCCTGCCTTCGGCGCTCGACAACCGGCCGCTGCGCTTCGACGAGTTCGAGGCCGTCGTGCGCCAGACGGTGTTCGTGTCGGCGACGCCGGCGGATTACGAGGCGCAGAAGTCGGCGCAGGTGGTGGAGCAGGTGGTGCGCCCGACCGGGCTGATCGATCCCGCCGTCGAGGTGCGGCCGGCGTCGACGCAGGTCGACGATCTGCTGTCCGAGATCCGCGCGTGCGCGCTCAAGCGCGAGCGCGTGCTGGTCACGACGCTCACCAAGCGCATGGCCGAGGAGCTCACCGAATACCTGTCCGAGCACGGCGTCAAGGTGCGCTACCTGCACTCGGAGGTGGACACCGTGGAGCGCGTGGAGATCATCCGCGACCTGCGCCTGGGCGAATTCGACGTGCTGGTCGGCATCAACCTGCTGCGCGAGGGGCTCGACCTGCCCGAGGTGTCGCTGGTGGCGATTCTCGACGCCGACAAGGAAGGGTTCCTGCGCTCGGAGCGCTCGCTCATCCAGACCATGGGCCGCGCCGCGCGCCACCTGCACGGCCGCGCGCTGCTGTACGCCGACGTGATGACCGAATCAATGAAGCGTGCGATCGGCGAGACGGAGCGCCGGCGCCGCAAGCAGCTCGCCTGGAACGAGGCGCGCGGCATCACGCCCAAGGGCGTGAGCAAGCGCATCAAGGACCTGATAGACGGCGTGTACGACGCCGAGGACGCGGCTGCGGAGCTGAAAGCCGCGCAGGACGAGGCGCGCTATGAGGCGATGAGCGAGAAGCAGGTCGCGCGCGAGATCCGGCGGCTGGAGAAGGACATGGTCGGCCACGCCCGCAACCTCGAATTCGAGAAGGCGGCGCAGCTGCGCGACCAGCTCGCCGCCCTCAAGAAGCGCGTGTTCGGCGTGGCGCTCGCGCCCGAATAGCCGCCCTCAGTTCTTCGTCTCGACCTGCACCAGCGGTTCTTCCCCGGCTGCCGCGGTGCGCGCACGCTCGCGGCGCGGCCGGCCGAGCGGAACGACTTCGGGCTCGGGCGCCGCCGCAGGTACGCGATCGGGCTTCGTTTCCACCATTTGCAATCCGGTGCTCTCCAGCGCCTCGCGGGGATCGGCCCGCGGCGGCTGCGGTTGGGGCTGAAACCGGGGCTGCGGCCGGGGTGCCGGCTCAGCGTGCGCCGGTTCGATGCGCGGTTGCGGACGTTCCGGCTCAGGCGCCGGCTGGGCCTGCGTCGCGCTCGCGCGCTGCTCGAGCTCGCGCTGGCGCGCTTCTTCCCGCAACTGCGCTTCGTGCATTTCCCGCTCGCGGGCACGCAACTCGCTCTCGTCCGGTTCCCGGGTCACGTAGTCCGGCATGCC
>JAOUGZ010000438.1 GCA_029865405.1 Betaproteobacteria bacterium | reverse complement strand
TGGCCATGTACCACTCGTGGGACTCGCAGAACGCGTGGCTGCGGCAGATCCACACGCACAACTACCTGTTCGTCAATCCGCGCACGGCGCTGGCGCAGGGCATCGGCGACGGCGCGTGGCTGTGGGTGGAGTCGCAGTGGGGGCGCGTGCGCTGCATGGGCCGGCACAGCGAGGCGGTCGAGCCCGGCACCGTGTGGACCTGGAACGCCATCGGCAAGTCCCCGGGCGCCTGGGGCCTCGCGCCCGACGCGAACGAGTTCACGCGCGGCTTCATCCTGAATTCGCTGATCTCCGATCGCCTGCCCGGCGACACCTCGAACTCCGATCCGGTGACGGGGCAGGCGGGCTGGTACGACGTGCGCGTGAGGATTTCCCCGGCATGACGACGAAACAGCTCGCCCTGGTGATCGACCTCAACGTCTGCGTGGGCTGCCACGCCTGCGTGACGAGCTGCAAGGAGTGGAACACCGCCGGCGAGGCGGGGCCGCTTTCCGACCAGAATCCTTACGGCGCAGATCCGAGCGGCACGTTCTTCAACCGAGTGCAGACCTTCGAGGTCGGCGCGTTCCCGAACACCGAGACGGTGCACTTTCCGAAGTCGTGCCTGCACTGCGAGGACCCGCCGTGCGTGCCGGTGTGCCCTACCGGCGCCTCGTACAAGCGCGCCGAGGACGGCATCGTGCTGGTCGACTACGACAAGTGCATCGGCTGCAAGTACTGCTCGTGGGCCTGCCCGTACGGCGCGCGCGAAGTCGACGAGCAGCAGAAGGTGATGAAGAAATGCACGCTGTGCGTCGACCGCATCTACGACGCGCAGCTGCCCGAGGCCGAGAGAAAGCCCGCCTGCGTCCTTGCCTGCCCTACGAGCGCGCGGCTGTTCGGCGACATCCACGATCCCGAGTCGGAGGCCTCGCGCGCGATCCGCGAGCAGGGCGGCTATGCGCTGATGCCCGAGTGGGGCACGCACCCCGCCAACCACTACCTGCCGCGCCGCAAGACCGGGAAGCGCCTGCACCCGGACGAGCTCGAGCGCCACGACAACCCGCTCAAGGTCGACGGCCTGCTGCCGCGGCCCTCGCCCGACGCGCCGGCGCTCGACGACGTGACGAGCTGGTAAGGCATGCGGCCGGCCTGGTCGGTGCTTCTGCTCACCACGCTGATCGGCGCGGGGCAGGGCCTCTACCTCGCGTTGTTCGCGGCGGAGTTGGCCGGCCTGGGCGGATCGACGCTGTTCGTGCCCGGCGCCGTGGCTTCGCTCGCGCTGCTCGGCGCGGGGCTTCTCGCCTCGTTCTTCCACCTCGGGCGGCCCGAGCGTGCCTGGCGCTCGGCGGCGATGTGGCGCACGTCGTGGCTGTCGCGCGAGGTGATCGTGCTGCCCGCGTTCATGGCGGCGCTCGCCGCCTGGGGCGCGGCGCACTGGCTGGCGCAGCCGACGTGGGCGCTCGGTGTCACGACGTCGGTGCTCGCGCTCGCGCTCTTCGTCTGCACCGGGATGATCTATGCCTGCCTGCCGTTCCTGCAGGAGTGGCGCACGCCGCTCACGGTGGTGAACTTCATGCTGCTCGGCAGCGCGTCCGGGTTGACGCTCGCGTGCGCGCTCGCGGCCTGGCTCGCCCCCTCGCTCGCGCGGCCTTACGCGCTCGCGGCGCTCGCGGTCGGCGCGGCGGCGTATCTGGGCCGGCTGGCCTCGCTCTGGCGCAACGCGCGCCTGCGGCCGAAATCGACGCTCGCCACTGCCATCGGCGTCAAGCACCCGCGCATCGCGCAGATCGCACAGGGCGCGATGGGCGGCTCATTCAACACGCGCGAATTCTTCCACGGCCGGCCGCGCGAGGTGGTGCGCGCCGTGCGCTGGGCGCTGCTCGCGCTGGTGTTCCCCGTGCCGGCGCTGCTCCTGCTTGCGGGGCAGCCTCTGATCGCCTTCCTGGCGCAGTACGTCGGCCTGCTGGCGGAGCGCTGGTACTTCTTCGCCGAGGCGAAGCACCCGCAGAACCTGTACTACCAGGCGATCGCCTGAGCGCCCGCTACTCGACCTTCAGGTAGGCGAAGCCCTTCGCCTGCAGCTCGGCGATGCGCACCACGCCCGAGCGCACGCTGGCGACGCCCTCGATGTAGCGGTCCTTCGACAGGTTGAGCTGCTCGCGCGTGATGTCGCAGACCTCGAGCTTCACGTTGTGCAGGGTGCGCAGCTGTTGCACGCGCGTGATGAGGTCCGGCCGCGCGGCGCGGAACGCCGCGTCCTCCTCGAACGGCGTGCCCTTGAGCGGATCGGTGGTGACGAAGCGAATGCCCCCGGCGAGGAACACGATGCGCACGTCGTAGTCGTCGAGGTTGCCCTGGTAGGTGGTCACCATGTTGTTGACGTTCTGGATCATCGCGCTCAGGCGCCGCGCGTCGTGGAAGTCGACGTGCCAGACCACCTTCGCGACCTGCGCGGCAGCGCCGGTGCTCACGAGCAGCAGCGCCGCGAGCGCCAGCCCTCGAACCAAGCCTGCGGATTTCATGGCAAGTGCCTCCTGATGAAGTCGGCCGTGCGGCGCATCGCGTCCTGCGACGCGAGGTCGTCGGCGAGCATACGTACGTTACGCGGCCGGAAGTCGAAGCCGCGCCCCACCCCCGGATAGACAATGACGCGCGCGTCGCGGTTCTTCTGCTGCAGCGCGTCGATGCCGGCGAGGATCGGCCGGGCGCGCTGGTACTGCTCGTGCTCGCCGAAGAAGACCAGCACCGGCACCGTGAGCGCCTCCACCTCGGGCGCGTAACGGTAGACCTGCTCGGGCTCGGGCGCCTCCGGGTGCTGCCAGTGGGGGTAGTACGAGACGTAGCAGGCGGCGCGCGACTGACGGCCTTTCGTCACCAGCGCCTTCAGCGCGTAGTAGCCGCCGCGCGTGTGCGACACGACGCAGGTCCTGGCCTGGCCGCGCGCTTCGGGCAGCGCCAGCGCGAAGTCGATGGCGCGCGCCGCGTCCTCTTCCAGCGCTGCGTCGTGCCGGATGGGAAAGGGAGCGATGAAGCGGCCCGAGTACAGGTCGGGCACCACCACCGTGACCCCGCGCGCGGCGAGGCGCAGCGGCACGAGGCCGGTGAGGGGGTCGATGCCGCGCCGCCCGTGCAGGAACACCACGACGGGGGCGCGAGCCGCGCCGCGCGGCACGTGGATCTCGACCGGCACCTCGACGTCGCCGCTCTTGTAGGCCGCCTCGCGCGTCGCGACATCGTGATTGGCCTGCGCCGGCAGCTGCCCGCGCTCCCACCAGGCGTCGTCCCACCACCACTTGTCCTTGTCCTGCGGATACTGGGTGCTTACCCACGGCGCCTGCGCCGCCGCCGGCGCGGCGAGCAGCGCGAGGCACAGGGCAGCCGCGGCTCGTTTGATCCTGATCATGGCATCGTCCCCTCGGGGCGCTAGCCTCCGGGTATCTCCATAGGAGGAGCCCATGGCAGATCCGCGTCCCATC
>JAOUGZ010000437.1 GCA_029865405.1 Betaproteobacteria bacterium | reverse complement strand
TCCGCCGGCAAAGTGCCGGTCGAAATCGGGGTGAACGCGTACCACACGCCGTACGCGCAGGCCGCGACGACGGCACAGACCGCGAACGACGCCAGGACGCGCAGGGAACGGGAAGCGGAAAACGGCATAAAATCGCTGCAGGCATTCTACGATGGACATCAAGGTTTCCTTTGCCGCCGCGGAGCTGAAGCAGTCCGGGTTGCTGTCGTGTTCGGGCGACGACGCGCGCGCTTATCTGCACGCGCAATTGACGAACGACATCGCCGGGCTCGCGGCGCACGAAGCGCGCATCGCGGGCTGGTGCTCGGCGAAAGGCCGCCTGCTCGCCACTTTTCTCGTCGTCGCGCACGGGGGCGAGTTCCTGCTGCAGGTGCCGCGCGACATGGCGCCGGCGGTGGCGAAACGCCTGTCGATGTTCATCCTGCGCGCCAAGGCAAAGCTCGTCGATGCGAGCGACGCGTGGGCGCAGTTCGGTTTTTGGGGCGGCGGCGCTGCCGAGCGGCTCGCCGCGCTGGGGCTCGCCCTGCCGCAGGGCCCGATGCGCGCGACGCACGCCGACCGTGGCATCGTGGTTCAGGTCGCGGCGCAGCGCTACTGGGTCTTGGTCCCCGCGGCGCAGCGCGCACCCTTGGCGGCCCTGGCGAGCGAGACGGGCGAAGGCGCCTGGGCGCTGGAGGAGATCCGCGCCGGCCGGCCGCTGGTCGTGCAGGCGACGCAGGATCAATTCGTGCCGCAGATGGTCAACCTCGAGCGCCTCGGCGCGGTGGACTTCAAGAAGGGCTGCTATCCGGGCCAGGAGATCGTCGCGCGCACGCAGTACCGGGGCGTGCTGAAGCGGCGCATGGTGCGTGCGCGAGTCGCGGCGCAGGCCGCGGCCGGCGACGATCTGTTCGCGGACGCGCTGCCTGGCCAGGCAAGCGGCGCCGTCGTGAACGCCGCTGCCCTGCCGGACGGGGGCAGCGAGCTCCTGGCCGTGGCGCAGATCGGCGTGCTGGAAGGCGCACAGCCGATGCGGCTGCGCTCGGCGGACGGCCCGGTGCTCGAGATTCTGCCCCTGCCCTACGCGTGACCAGCTTCTATGTCTACTACCGCGTGGATGCGGGCCGGCTGCCCGCGCTGCGGCAGGATATCGAGCGGCTGTTCGGCGCAGTCGAAAGCGCGACCGGCGTGCGCGGGCGCTGGATGCAGCGCCGGGACGACTCCGGCACGTTCATGGAGGTCTACGAAGACGTTCGTGATGGCCAGGCGTTCGAAGCGCTGCTTGAGCGGGAAGCGAGCGGGCTCGGGCTGCAACGCCAGGTCGAGCGCTTCATATGTGCCTGATCCTCGTCGCCTGGCGCGTGCATGCGGACTACCCGCTCGTCGTTGCCGCCAATCGCGATGAGTTCCATAGCCGGCCCGCGGCGCGCGCAACTTTCTGGGACGACAGGCCCGAAGTGCTTGCCGGCCGTGATCTGCAGGCGCGGGGCACCTGGATGGGCGTCTCGCGGGGCGGGCGCTTCGCCGCGGTGACGAACTACCGCGGCGGCACGGAACCCGGTGCCGCGGAGTCGCGCGGCGCCCTGGTCACGCGCTATCTCGAAGGCGCGGATGTGCGGCAACTAGCGGAGCACAAGTCGGACTACAGCGGTTTCAGCCTGCTGGCCGCCGACGGCAACGAGCTCTGGTGTCTGTCGAATCGCGATGGTGCGCCGCGGCACCTCGAGCCGGGCTGGTATGGCCTCGGCAACCTGCTGCTCGACTCGTCCGACGTGGAAATTCACATGGCCCGCTTTCGCACGAGCCCGACGTCGCTGGAGCCCTTGTTCCGGGTTCTCGAGCCGGCGCGCATCGTCGACGAGCGCTACGGCACGCGCTGCTCGAGCGTCCTGCTGCGGGGGGCCGAGACGCGATTTGCCGAGCGCGCCTTTGCCGTCGACGGCAGCGAAGAGACGACCCTGCGCTACGAGTTCAGCATGCGCCGCATTTCCTGATGTGCAATGCCCGCCTCCTCGAAGATCTCGCCCTGCTCACGGAAGCCATGCCGGCGATAAAAGCCGAGGGCATGCGTCTGGGCCGATAGCACGACCTCCTTCACGCCGCGTCGGCGCGCTTCTTCCACGAGGCGCGCGAGAATGGCGCCGCCGACCCCGCTCGCCCGGCGCTCCTTGAGCACCGCCATGCGCCCGATGTGGCCGTCGGGCAGCAGCCGGCCGGTGCCGACCGCCTTCCCGTCCACATAGGCAAGCGCATGCAGGCTGGCGGCGTCCTGGTCGTCCATCTCGATCTCTGCCGGGACGCGCTGCTCCTCGACGAATACGATCATGCGGATGCGCGCCGCTTCCGTCCGCGCCGCTTCCCAGTCGAGCACTTCGATGCGTGGCATGGCGCAAAAGTATAATTCGCCGGATGAAGAGCCAGTGGAACGACGCCGAGGCCGCGCAGCATGCCGGCCCGCTCGGCCTGCGCGTCTACACCTCGCGCCTGCTGGGGCGCGACAAGTCGCTCGTGCTGCACGGCGGCGGCAATACCTCGGTGAAGCTGCGCGAGAAGAACCTGTTCGGCGAGGAAGAAGAGGTCCTGTATGTGAAAGGCAGCGGCTGGGACATGGAGACCATCGAGGCGGCGGGCTTCGCGCCCGTGCAGCTCGCCTACGTGCGGCGGCTCGCCGCCCTGCACGCCCTGTCCGACCCGCAGATGGTGAACGAGCTGGCCACGCATACGCTGCGCGCCGGCGCGCCGGCGCCTTCGGTGGAAACCATCCTGCACGCCATTCTGCCGCACAAGTACGTGGACCACACGCATGCCGACGCCGTCCTGTCCGTATCGAACTCACCGGACGGCGCGGCGCGCGCGCGCGACATCTACGGCGACAAGGCGGTGATCATTCCCTACATCATGGCCGGCTTCGATCTCGCCGCGTACTGTGCGCGCGAGTTTCCGAAGCAGGCAAGAAAGGGCACCGTGGGCATGGTGTTGCTGTCGCACGGTGTTTTTTCGTTTGCCGAAGACGCGCGTGAATCCTACGAGTTGATGATCGAGCTGGTGAGCATGGCGGAGAAATACCTCGCGGCGAAGAAGGCCTGGAGCGTGGGCCTGCCGCCCGCCGCGGCCAACGGTTTTCCGCGCGAGGAAGCCGCGCAGCTGCGCCGCGACGTGTCGCAAGCTGCGGGCTTTCCCATGCTCTGCCGGTGCAACGACGCGCCGCACTTCCTGAGCTTCGCACGCCACCCCGAGGTGCAGCGCCTGTCGCAGGGCAGCCCGGCCACGCCGGACCATGTGATTCGCACCAAGCCGGTGCCGATGCTGGGCCGCGACCTCGGCGCGTTCGGCGCGGCGTACCGCGCCTACTTCGAGCGCAACGCGGCGAGCGCCAAGGAGCCCAAGACGATGCTCGATCCCGCGCCGCGCATGGCGCTCGATCCCGGGCTCGGCTTTGCCGCGTTCGGGCGCAGCGCGAAGGACACGCGCATCGTCGAG
>JAOUGZ010000436.1 GCA_029865405.1 Betaproteobacteria bacterium | reverse complement strand
CCCGGTCCTCGACGCCGTATTCCGCGGCAGCGGTCATCGACTCGACGAGCAGCGCCTCCAGCCCCTTCACCACGATCGAGCGGAACATCTTGATCGCGGAGGCCTGCCCGACTTCGGCCGACACGAGCTCCATCTTCATGCCGAGGGCGGCGGCGCGCGGCGCAAGGGCCGCGGCGCCCGGACCGCCGATGAGGCACGGCACCTTGTGCAGGTACGGCGCCGCTGGCGCCATCACCGCGACGTCCACGTACGCGGCGCCGGTGGGCGCCACCAGCGCCGCGGTCTCGAGCTTGCGGTTCGGCGACACGGAGTTCATGTCGAGGAACAGCTGCCCCTTGCGCAGACCCGGCAGGCAGGACTTTGCCGCCTCGAGGCTCGAGGACGCGGTCACCGTGAGCATGATCAGGCCCGCCTCGCGCACCGCGTCCACGTGGTCGCGCGCCATGCCGACGCCGAGTGCTCTTGCCGCGGCCTCGAGCGGCGCGCCGGCCGGCTTGCCGAAGAGGATGTCATAGGTGCGGATCGCGGGCGTGCGCGCCTCCGCCACCAGCCCGCGGCTGAGCGTCTGGCCGGCCTCGCCGAAGCCGATGAATGCGATCGCCTCGCTCATTTCGAATGCAGCGTGGTGTCCTGGCCGGGCGGGGCGTGCGCGATCGCGTCCTCGAGCGAATGCGCCTCGCGCCACTCCTCGGGCGGGCGCACGCGGTGGTCGCTCCCCACCTGGTCGAGGCCCCAGTAGAGCTCGAGGCAATGCTTGTCGGGGTCGCGGAACTCGACCGCCATCTGGCAGCCGGCGCGCCGCCGGCCCTCGTAGTCGATCTTCACCTTGTGCCGGCGCAGGTGCTCGCGCGCGCGCAGCAGCTCGTCCAGCGTCGCCAGCTCGAAGGCGAGGTGGTGCAGCTCCCGGGCCGACGCGTCGCTCTGCGCGCCGCCCACCAGGGCGAGGCAATGGTGGTCGGCGTTGCAGCGCAGGAACACCATGCCGCCTTTCATCATGCTTTCCGGATAGACGTCGGCGACGCGAAAGCCGAGCACGCCGGTGTAGAAGGCGAGCGCGTGCGCCATGTCCTTCACCTTGAGCACCACGTGGCCGAGCTTGCGCACGGCGAACGGCAGCCCCGCGGGCGGCGCCAGGCGCCGCAGCGCCTCGGCTTGCGGGCTCTTGAGTCCTTCAAGATCGACGACGCCGCGCGGCATGAACCTGTCCTCCCCAAGTGGCCGCAGTTTGGCACAATCCGGTGCGATGAACGTCTCCGAAGTCATGGTGCGGTACCTGAAGGCGGCGGGCATCGGCCACCTCTTCGGCTATCCGGGCGATCCCAACATCGAGTTCATGGAAGCCGCGCGCCGCGCGGGGATGCAGTTCGTGCTCGGCCGGCGCGAGGGCACTGCGGGCCTGATGGCCGAAGCCTACGGCTTTCTCACCGGACGGCCGGGCGTGTGCATGTCGACGCTCGGCCCCGGCTCGTCCAACCTCGTCAACGCGGTGGCGAACGCGTATCTCGATCGCGTGCCGATGCTCGCCATATCCGGCCAGATCGAGCGCAAGCGCGCGCAGACCTTCACCCACCAGGTGCTCGATCACAATCGCTTGTTCTCGCCGGTGAGCAAGTGGGCCACCGAAGTCGCGCCCGACACGGTGGCCGGCGTCATGCGCCGCGCGCTGCGCACCGCGATGGCCGAGCGTCCGGGGCCGGTGCACATCACGACGCACGCGGATGTGGTCGGCACCGAGGCGAAGGACGACGTGGTGACGCTGCCGCCGCTCGCGGTGACGGCCTTCGGCGGCGATGGCGGCGTCGCGCGGCGCCTGCAGAAGGCGAAGAAACCCGTGATCCTCGCCGGCATCGCCGCGCAGCGCGCGGGGGCGCACGCAGCGATCGCGCGGCTCGCCGAGGCGGCGGGCATCCCGGTGGTCGTGGCGCCGATGGCCAAGGGCGTGCTCGCCGAAGACCACGCTTACTACGCCGGCACGCTCGACATGGCGTGCAACGCGCTGATGTGGAAGTTCCTGGCGGGCTGCGACCTGCTGCTCGTCGTCGGCTTCGACGCGGTCGAGCTGATCAAGCCCTGGACGCTCGCGCTGCCGGCGGTGCACATCGACGCCGTGCCGAACACCGACCAGATCTACAGCGCGGACACCGAGCTGGTGGGCGACATCGCCGCGATCGTCGAGGCCATCGCCCGCGCCTGGAAGGGCGAGGCGAAGTGGACGCCGGCGGCCGTGAAGCGCCACCGCGAGGCGCTGCGCAGCGCCTATTACGCCGGCCGCGTGAAGGGCAAGCTCAATCCCACCGACGTGATCGACGCGGTGCGCGCGGCACTGCCGCGTAGCACGATCGCCACCACCGACGTCGGCTCGCACAAGCTGCTCGTCGGGCAGGGCTGGACCACCTACGCGCCGCGCGGCGTGCTGATGACCAACGGCCTGTCGTCGATGGGCTATTCGCTGCCCGCGGCGATCGTGGCGCAGCTGCTCGAGCCGAAACGCCCGGTGGTGTGCTTCGTCGGCGACGGCGGCCTCGCCATGGTGCAGGGCGAGCTCAGGCTCGCCGCCAGCCTCAAGCTGCCGCTGCTGGTCGTCGTGTTCTGCGACGGCAGCCTCAACCGCATCGAGATCAAGCAGGCGAACCGCAAGTACCCGAGCTGGGGTACGCTGATCGAGGCGACCGATATCACGCAGCTCGCGCGCTCGATGGGCTGCGAGGGCGCCGAGGTGAAGAGCGCACCGGCGCTGGAGCGCCTGCTCGCCGAGCGGCGACCGAAGGACCGGCCGCTGGTGGTCGGCGCGCAGATTGACCCGGCGCAGTACGTGACGCAGTTCTGAAAAGGGGAGAAACGAACATGAAACGATTTCTCGCGGCGGTATGCGCCGCGCTGCTGCCGTTTGCGGCGCAGGGCCAGAGCTGGCCGTCCAAGCCGATACGCCTGGTGGTGCCGTTCGCGCCCGGCGGCTCGAGCTCGATCGTCGCGCGCGCGGTGGGCGCGGAGATGGAGAAGGGGCTGGGCCAGCCGATGGTCATCGACAACCGGCCCGGGGGCGGCGGCAACGTCGCCATGCAGGAGGTGGCGCGCGCCGAGCCCGACGGCTACACGCTGATCATCGGGCACCTCGGCACGCTCGCGGTGAACCCGTTCATGTTCGAAAAGCTGCCCTTCGACACCAACGCCGACTTCGCCGCGGTGTCGCTGCTCGTCAAGGTGCCGAACATCCTCGTCGTGCACGCCGACGTGCCGGCGAAGGACCTGCGCGAGTTCATGGCGCTGGCGAAGGCGCAGCCCGGGAAGCTGTTCTACGGCTCGGCGGGCAACGGCAGCTCGGGGCACCTCATCTTCGAGTACCTGAAGCTGCTTTCGGGAATGGACATCGTGCACGTGCCGTACAAGGGCACCGGGCCCAACCTCATCGACCTGCTCGCAGGACGCACGCAGGCGACCTCGGCGGGCACGCCGCCGCTGA
>JAOUGZ010000435.1 GCA_029865405.1 Betaproteobacteria bacterium | reverse complement strand
GTGGCCGGCGTCATCGAGACCGCGTTCGCGCACCGCGCGCTGCACCTGCGCGAGCGCTGGCGGCTCGGACGCACGCTCAAGGCGCTCGGCTACGAGCAGGCGTTCGTGCTGCCCAACGCGTGGAAAGCGGCGCTCGTGCCGTTCTTCGCCGACATTGCGATTCGCAGCGGCTACGTCGGCGAATCGCGCTACGGCCTGCTCAATCTTCTCCACCGCAAGCAACCCGGGCGCGAGCCGATGGCGCTGCATTACGCGCGCCTGTCGGCAAGGCCCGGCGCGCCGGTTGCGCTGCCGCTGCCGGACCCGCGGCTGGCGGTGGATGCGAACGCCGCTCAGGCCACGCGGCGGCGGCTCGGTCTCGAAGACGGCTTTGCCGTGCTCTGCCCGGGCGCCGAGTACGGCCCGGCGAAGCGCTGGCCCTACTTCGCCGAGCTCGCCGCCCGGCTCGGCCGGCCCGTCGTCGTCCTCGGCTCGGCGAAGGAGCGCGCGCTGTGCGCGCGCGTCGGCGGCAGGAACCTCGCCGGCGAAACCACGCTCGACGAGGCGCTCGACGTGCTCGCCGGCGCCGACCTGGTGGTGAGCAACGATTCCGGCCTGATGCACATCGCGGCGGCGCTCGGCCGCCCGCAGGTAGCGCTCTTCGGCTCGTCCAGCCCGCGGCATACCCCGCCGCTCTCTGCGCGAGCGCGCGTGCTCTGGCTCGGCATCGAATGCAGCCCCTGCTACGCGCGCGAATGCCCGCTTGGGCACTTTCGCTGCATGAAGGAACTCAGCGTTGACCAGGTGCTGGCAATACTGGGGACAGACCCCATTTTTGCGTCGTTGCACTTTGCGAAAATGGGGTCTGTCCCCTCTTAGCATGCGCATCTTCCCCACCCCGCAGGACGCCGAGGCCGCTTTCTACGAGGCGCTCGAGCGCGCCGACCTCGCGCTGATGATGGCGGTGTGGTCCGAGGACGAGGAGATCGTATGCGTGCATCCGGGCGGGCCGCGCCTTGCCGGCCAGGACCAGGTGCGCGAGAGCTGGCGCCAGATCTTTGCCGGCGGCGCCACCGCGCGGGTGCACGTGACGCAACACGTGGCGATCAGCGGCACGATGGTCGCCGTGCACAGCGTGCACGAGAATTTTTCGCGGCCGGGCGAGGCGCGACCGATGCAGGCGGTCGTTTCGACCAACGTCTACCTGCGCACCGCGGCGGGCTGGCGCATGGTGGCGCACCACGGCTCGCCCGCGCCCGGGACGGCCGAGCCGCCGCCGCCGACACCGCAGATCCTGCATTGACGCCCTACCAGGCGCCGTGGTGGCTGCCCGGCGGACACCTGCAGACCCTGTACGGCGCGCTCGGGCCGGCGCCGCGCGTCGCCTGGCGCCGCGAGCGCTGGGACACGCCCGACGGCGACTTCATCGAGCTCGACTGGGCAGGCGGCGCGCACGGTCCGCTGCTCGCGCTGTTTCACGGCCTCGAAGGCGGATCGTCCAGCCACTACGCGCGCAAGGTCGCGGCACAGGCGCAGGCGCGCGGCTGGCGCTGCGTGGTGCCGCATTTCCGCGGCTGCTCGGGCGCCATGAATCGCCTGCCGCGCGCCTACCATTCCGGCGACAGCGCGGAGCTGGACTGGATCCTGCGGCGCCTGCGGCCGGACTTCGCGGCCGGCGTATCGCTCGGTGGCAACGCGCTGCTCAAGTGGCTCGGCGAGCAGGGCGCGGACGCGGCGGCGCTCGTGCGCCGCGCCGTCGCCGTGTCGGCGCCGGTCGACCTCGCCGCCTCCGGCCACGCGCTCGGCGGCGGCCTCAACCGGGCGCTCTACGCGCGTCACTTCCTTGTCACGCTCAAGGCCAAAGCCGCCGCCAAGATCCGGCTGCATCGGCTGCCACTCGACGCGGCGCGCGTGCAGTGCGCGCGCACGCTGCACGAGTTCGACGACCAGGTCACCGCGCCGCTGCACGGCTTTCGCGACGCCGACGACTACTGGGCGCGCGCCTCCAGCGGCCCTTTTCTCGAGCGCATCCGGGTGCCGACGCTGCTGCTGAATGCGCTCAACGATCCGTTCCTGCCGCGCGCGCCGCTCGCGGCGGCCACGCGCCGGGCATCGCGCGACGTGATGCTAGAATTTCCCGAAACCGGTGGACATGCCGGCTTTCCGGGGCGCGGCCACTGGCTCGCGCGCCGCATCCTGGATTTTTGCGCCGCACCTTGAGAATTCCCGCCGAAATCTTTCGCGCGTACGACATCCGCGGCATCGCGGGCAAGACGCTGACCGCGGACGCGGTGCGCGCCGTCGGCCGGGCGCTCGGCTCGATGGCGGCCGATTTCGCGGTGGGGCGCGACGGCCGCGATTCCGGGCCGGCGCTGGTCAACGCACTCGCAGAAGGACTGCAGCAATCAGGCGCCAACGTCATCGACGTCGGCATGGTGCCGACGCCCGCCACGTACTTCGCCGCGCATCACCTGGGCTGCGGCAGCTGCGTGTCGGTCACCGGCAGCCACAATCCGCCGGAGTACAACGGCCTGAAGATGGTCGTGGACGGCCACACGTTGTCGGGTGACGAGATCCAGGGGCTGCGCCGGCGCATCGAGCGCGGCGAATTTCGCGCCGGCGCCGGCCGGCGGCGTGAAGCTGACGTGCTCGACGCATACGTGGCGCGCATTACGGGCGACGTGCGGCTCGCACGGCGCATGCGCATCGCCATCGACTGCGGCAACGGCGTCGCCGGCGTGGTGGCGCCG
Organism: Betaproteobacteria bacterium; assembly: GCA_029865405.1. The sequence goes on along the minus strand of JAOUGZ010000435.1, from coordinate 734 downwards.
CGCCTGTACCGCGCCCTCGACTGCGAGGTGCAGGATCTCTACAGCGAAGTCGATGCGACTTTTCCCAACCACCACCCTGACCCATCGCACATCGAGAATCTGGCCGACCTGATTGCGGCGGTGAAGCAAGGCCAGGCCGAGCTCGGCCTCGCCTTCGACGGCGACGGCGACCGGCTCGGTGTGGTGACGAAGGACGGCGCCATCATCTACCCCGACCGGCAGCTGATGCTCTTCGCCGCCGACGTGCTCTCGCGCAATCCGGGCGCCGAGATCATCTACGACGTGAAATCGACGCGGCTGCTCGCGCCGTGGATCGAGCGCCACGGCGGCAAGCCCCTGCTGTGGAAAACCGGGCACTCGCTCATCAAGGCAAAGCTCGCCGAGACCGGCGCACCGCTCGCCGGCGAGATGTCGGGGCACACGTTCTTCAAGGAGCGCTGGTACGGCTTCGACGATGCGCTCTACGCGGGCGCGCGGCTGCTGGAGATCCTGTCGCGCTCGCGCGATGCGAGCGGCGTGCTCGCCGCCCTGCCCGATGCGCCGTCGACGCCGGAGCTGCAGTGGAAGCTTGCCGAAGGCGAGCCGCACGCGCTGATCGAGAAGCTGCAGGCGGCGAAGCCCTTTCCCAGGGCCGCGCGCACCATCACCATCGACGGCGTGCGCGCCGAATACGCCGACGGCTTCGGCCTGGCGCGCGCCTCGAACACCACCCCCGTGATCGTGCTGCGCTTCGA
>JAOUGZ010000433.1 GCA_029865405.1 Betaproteobacteria bacterium | reverse complement strand
GCACGCCGGTGGTCGCGTTCCACCACCACTGCTGCCAGAGGAGGAACCCCTGCGAAATGGCATTGAACGGCCATTGCCGCCAGGCCTCGCCCGCGAACCGCCTGTCCTGCGGCAGCGGCTCGATGCACTCGGGGCAGTCGCCGCCCTGCGCGGCGCGCCCAAGGTAGCTCACGTAGCGCAGCCACTTGCGCCCGGCCTTGCGCGCGAGCTCGGCGTGCTTGCCCGGCGCGGCCGCGAGGTGCATCGCCCAGTCGCTGAACGCAAGCGCCAGCGCGGCGGGCGACAGCCCAGCAGTGGCGCGCGCCGCGTAGGCGTGCGCCATGCGGTCGGCCTCGAGCGCCATCAGCGCCGGGGCGTCGAAATCCTCGTCGCGTTTCATGTATGCAGCGTATCCGCGCCGCGCGCGACCCGCTTGACACAGGTCAACTCAGCGCGCGAGCTCGTACGTCACGCGCGTGACGCGCCCGCGCCAGTACGGCTTCGCTCCGCCCGGCAGCAGCCAGGCCACTTCGCCCGCGGTCGGCACGCGCATGCCCTCGCGCACCTCGTAGTCCCACCAGCGGCCTTCCCAGGGCGTGGGCACGATCTTGCCCTCGACTACGCGGCCGCGCGCCGTGGCACTCACCGCGGCGATCAGGCCCTGCGCGTCGAACCGAAACAGCAGCGTCACCGCGACCTCGCCGTCGCGCAGCGTCGCCCGCGCCGAAGATTCGTCCACCGCTTCCCAGCGCACGCCCTGGCTCGGCAGCAGCGCCGTCGGGTACCACGGCGCCTCGGCGAGGTAGCGCATCAGCTCGCCTTGCGCCATCTCGCGCGTGCCGCGCAGGTCGGCGAGCGTGGCGAGCCCGAGCAGGGTCGCGTGCAGGATCCCCTCGCCCGCCACGTACGCATCGTGCACGCGCACCGGCAACCCGGGGACCATGGCGATGCGCCCGTCCCAGTCGAATCCCGGCCGCTGCGTGACGACGTACTGCGTCGAAGCGAAGGATTTCCACTGCTCACCCGCCTCGCTCACGTTGAATGTGCCCGCGTGTTCCATGCGCGCCGTCGCCACCATCGGCTGGCCGTCGCGCAGCACGGCGCGAAAGTAGCGCTGTACGGGCGCGGGCAGCCCCTCGAGCGCGCGCGCGTCAAAGCGCGCCGGGCGCACGCTCTGGCGTGCGCCATCGAGGCGCGCGCGCAGATCGCGCGTGCCGGCCTCCCAGCGCCAGGCACCGTAAAGGTTGGCGACGATCAGAACGACGGCGACGAGCGCCAGCGCGCCGGCGATGAGCTTCAGCCACAGCATCGAGCTATTCTTGGTCGATGACGTCGGCGAGCGGCCGGCGCGGCGCGGCCGGAACCTCCTCCGCCGGTACGCCGAGGCGTAGCAGCAGTTGCGGCTGGCCGGCATGGCCCGCGAGCTGCTGCACGCGCGGACGCAGTGCGCTCACTTGAATCGGCTGGTTGAGGTACGAAGCCTGCAGGCCCTGGCGCACGCCTTCGAGCAGCAAGCGCAGCAGCGCCTGTCCCGCGCGCAGCCAGTCCGCGGTCGAGTCGCCCGCGGTGCCCAGCACCGCGAGTACCGGCGACGCTTCGGCCAGCTGTCGGTCCTTGGCGCCGACGCCTTCGCCCATGTCGAAGGTGCGCACCACGGCCTGCGCCACCGGCACCGCGAGCCCCGGCAGCGCCAGGCCGTCGCCGCGCCGGCGCGGATGCATCCACGCGGCGAGTTCGCGGCGCCAGCTCGGGTTGGACCAGAGCATCGCATCGCCCTCGGCGACGAGGGACGCCGCGCCGTGGCGCTGGGCCTCGGTCGACAGCACTTCGAGCCAGGCGCCTTCGGCGGCCGCGGCCTGGGCGAGCGCCGCCAGTGCGCCGGCCGCGACCGGCTGCGCCGCGAAGCGCTTGCGGTAGGTACGCCGGCGGGCGATATACGCGAGCAAATCCCCTTCCCCGGCGGCGGCGCCGGCGCGTTCGGCCAGCGCCACGCGGGCGAGCCAGTCCGCGTCGCTCGGATCGGGCGTGACGCTCACATGGGCGGACAGGCCGCCTGCGGCGGCCGCAACGCGCAGATTGAACAGCGCGCAGCCGCAGCTGATCGTGAGCTCGCGGTCCTCGGGGTCGTTGACCGGCAGCGCGCGCGTGCGGTCGGCGAGCAGATCGATCCCGTCGTCGACGGGCCGGAAGCGCCAGGGCTGCGTGTTGTGGCTGGAGGGCGCGAGCACCGCGTGCTCGAGCAGCTTCATGCCGGCGTATCGCGAGAGCATGGCAAGCAGGCTACGCCGGCGGTGCGCCAGCCTGCTGATCTACGTCAATGTCAGTGCGGGACGATCAGCACCTGCTCCGGATAGATCAGGTCCGGTTCGCTCCTGGGCGCCGCAGCGTCACGTAGTACAGCACCGGGATCACCACCAGCGTGAGCACGGTCGACACCAGTATGCCGAAAATAAGCGAGATGGCGAGGCCGTTGAAGATCGGGTCGTCGAGGATGAACGCGGCGCCCAGCATCGCCGCGAGCCCCGTGAGCACGATCGGCTTGGCGCGCGCCGCCGCGGACTGGATCACCGCTTCCTCCAGCGCCATGCCCTCCTCGACCTTCAGGTTCACGAAGTCCACCAGCAGGATGGAGTTGCGCACGATGATGCCGGCGAGCGCGATCATGCCGATCATCGAGGTGGCGGTGAAATTCGCGCCGAGCAGCGCGTGTCCCGGCATCACGCCGATCACGGTGAGCGGGATCGGCGCCATGATGACCAGCGGCGTGAGGTACGAGCGGAACTGCGCCACCACCAGCAGATAGATGAGGATCAGGCCCACGCCGTAGGCGAGGCCCATGTCGCGGAACGTCTCGTAGGTCACCTGCCACTCGCCATCCCACTTCAGCGCATAGCCGCGGTAGGGGTCGGAGGGCTGGGAGATGAAGTACTCGTCGACGTCGGGCAGCTTGCTGCGCGCCGCGAACATGCCGTAGAGCGGGCTGTCCACCGGCCCCGCCTGGTCGGCGACCACGTACACCACCGGCAGCAGGTCCTTGTGGTAGATCGGCCGGTCGCGCGCGTCGGCGATCGGCGTGACGAGCTCCGAGAGCGGCACCAGCGCCCCCGAAGGTGTGCGCACCGCGAGCTTGAGGAGCTCGGCGAGCTCGCCCTGACGCTCGGCCGGGAGCGCGATGCGCACCGGCACTTCGTACTTCGATTGCCCGTCGTGCAGGGCCGTGACGTCGGCGCCCGCGAGCCCGATGCGGATCGCCTCGGCCACGTCGCGGCGCGCGACGCCGGCGAGCGCCGCCTTGCCCTGGTCCACCGCGAGCCGGACGCGCGGCGCCGTGTCCGCGACCGAGTCATCGATGCCGACGATGTCGGGGGTGGCGGCGAGCGCCGCGCGCACGTCCTTCGCCACGCGGATGCGCCCCGCCTCGTCCGGGCCGTAGATCTCGGCGACGATCGGCGAGAGCACCGGCGGCCCGGGCGGCACCTCGACCAC
>JAOUGZ010000434.1 GCA_029865405.1 Betaproteobacteria bacterium | reverse complement strand
ACAGTGATCTTCATGGTGTTTCCGGCGGTAGCGTGCAGGAGAAATTACGATCGCCGTACACCTGGTCGAGGCGCTTTACCGGCGGCCAGTACTTGAACGCGCGCAGCGCCGGCAGCGGATAGGCGGCGTCCTCGCGCGAGTACGGGTGGCGCCACTCGCCGGCCAGCTCCTCGGCGGTGTGCGGTGCGTTGTGCAGCGGATTGTCCTTCGCGTCCCACTCGCCGCGCTTGATCTTCTGCAGCTCGCCGTGGATCGCGATCATCGCGTCGCAGAAGCGGTCGAGCTCGCCCTTGGCCTCGCTCTCGGTGGGCTCGACCATCAGCGTGTCGGCGACCGGGAAAGAGAGCGTCGGCGCGTGAAAGCCGTAATCCATGAGGCGCTTGGCGACGTCCTCGGCGTTCACGCCGTACGCGTCCTTCAGGTCGCGCAGGTCGAGGATGCACTCGTGCGCGACGCGCCCGCCCTTGCCCGAGTACAGCACGGGGAAATACGGCGCGAGCCGTGCAGCAATGTAGTTCGCCGACAGGATCGCCGTTTCGCTCGCGCGGCGGATGCCCGCGGCGCCCATCATGCGCAGGTACATCCACGAAATGGTGACGATGAGCGGGCTGCCGTGCGGCGAGGCGCTTACCGTGCCGTTCTCCGCGTCGCATCCGGGCGCGGGCACGACCGGATGTGTCGGCAGGTGCGGCGCGAGGTGCGCGGCGACGCCGATCGGCCCCATGCCGGGGCCGCCGCCGCCGTGAGGGATGCAGAAGGTCTTGTGCAGGTTGATGTGGCAGACGTCCGCGCCGAGGTCGGCGGGGCGCGCGAGGCCGGCGAGCGCATTCAGGTTCGCGCCGTCCATGTACACCTGGCCGCCCGCGGCGTGCACGCGCTCGCAGATCTTCTTGATGTCGGCCTCGAACACGCCGTGCGTGGACGGGTACGTGACCATCAGTGCGGCGAGCCGCGCCGCGTGCTGCGCGAGCTTCGCGTCGAGATCCGCCAGATCGACGTTGCCTTGCGCGTCGCAGTCGACCACCACCACCTTGAGCCCGGCGAGGTGCGCCGAGGCCGGATTGGTGCCGTGCGCCGAGGAGGGAATCAGGCACACGTCGCGCGCACCCTCGCCGCGCGCGGCGTGGTAGTTGCGGATCGCGACCAGCCCCGCGTATTCGCCGTTGGCGCCCGAATTCGGCTGCATGGTCATCGCCGGCAGGCCCGTGATCGCGCTCAGGGCGGCGGCGACATCGCCCAGCACGCGCGCGTAGCCTTCTGCCTGCCCGGCAGGCACGAACGGATGCAGCGCGGCGAAGTGCCGCCATGACAGCGGCGCCATTTCCGCGGCCGCGTTCAGCTTCATGGTGCAGGAGCCAAGCGGGATCATGCCCTGCGCGAGCGAGTAGTCGCGGTTCTCGAGGCGCTTGAGATAGCGCATCATTTCGCTCTCGCTGCGATAGCGGTGGAACACCGGGTGCACGAGCACCGCATCAGTGCGCCGCAACGCCGGCGGAATCGCCGCGGGTTCCGCGCCCAGCGCCCGGGCGCGCTCGGCAATGCCCCCGTCCCTGCCGGTCAGCACCCAGGCGAGATCGGCGACGTCCTCGGGCGTCGTGGTCTCGTCCACGCTCACGCCGACTCGCTGCGCGCCGATCCAGCGCAGGTTGACCTGCTTCTCGATCGCGCGCGCGCGGATCTCGCGCTGCGCGGCGCCCACCGCGAAGCTCAGCGTATCGAAGTACGCGGCGGACTCGGGCGCCACCGCCTGCGCGAGCAGCCGCGCGAGCGCGTGGCAGCGCAGCGCGATGCGCCGCAGTCCCTCGGGCCCGTGCCACGCGGCGTACAGCGCGGCGATGTTGGCGAGCAGCACCTGCGAGGTGCAGATATTGCTCGTCGCTTTTTCGCGGCGGATGTGCTGCTCGCGCGTCTGCAGCGCCATGCGGTAGGCGGTGCGTCCCGCGGCGTCCCTGCTCACGCCGATGATGCGCCCCGGCATCTGGCGCAGCAGCGTCTGCCGCGCCGACATGAACCCGGCGTGCGGGCCGCCATAGCCGAGCGGCACGCCGAACCGTTGCGCCGAGCCGACGGCGACGTCGGCGCCGAGCGCGCCGGGGGACTTCAGGAGCAGCAGCGCGAGCAGGTCGGTGCCGAGCGATACCAGCCCCTGCGCGGCGTGCACGCGCTCGATTAGATCTGACCAGTCGCGCACCGCGCCGTAGGTATCGGGGTACTGCAGATGCGCGCCGAACACCGCCGCCGGGTCGAGCGCCTGCGCCGCGTCGCCGACCACCACCGGGATGCCGAGCCATTTGGCGCGCGTGCGGACCACCGCGATCACCTGCGGGTGGCAGGCGGCGTCGACGAAGAACGCCTGGGCTTTCGATTTGGAGGCGCGCCGCATCAGCGTCATCGCCTCGCCCGCGGCGGTCGCTTCGTCGAGCAGCGAGGCATTCGCCACCGGCAGGCCGGTGAGGTCGATCACCACCTGCTGGAAGGCGAGCAGCACTTCGAGCCGGCCCTGCGAGATCTCGGCCTGGTACGGCGTATACGCCGTGTACCAGCCAGGGTTCTCGAGGACGTTCCGCTGAATCACCTGCGGCGTATGGCAGGCCGAATAACCGGTGCCGATGTAGCTGCGCCAGATGCGGTTCTGCAACGTGATGCGGCGCAGCTCATCGAGCGCCTCGGCTTCATCGAGCGGCCCGGGCAGCGTGAGCGGCTCGCGCTGGCGGATGGCGGTGGGCATCGCCTGCGCGACCAGCTCGGCGCGCGTGGCGACGCCGAGAAGGGCGAGCATCTCGCGCTCGCCGTTCGCATCGGGCCCGATGTGGCGCGCGTGGAAGGCGTCGCGGTGCAGGAGCGACTCGAAGTCCATGTCAGGCAAGGCCTTTCTCGTAGTTCGCGGCGTCGAGCAGCTTGGCAGGATCGAATTTCGCCGCCGGCTTGATGCGGATGAGCCACGCTGCGTAGGGATCCTTGTTCAGATCGGCCGGCGTCTCGACCACGGCGCGGTTCACCGCCACGACTTCGCCCGCCACCGGCGCGTAGACGTCGGAGGCCGCCTTGACCGACTCGACCACGCAGCAGGCCTCCTCGGCCGCGAGCTTGCGCCCGACTTCGGGCAGCTCGATGAACACCAGGTCGCCGAGCGCTTCCTGCGCATGGTCGGTGATGCCGATCGTCAATGTGCCGTCGTTCTCCGCGCGAATCCACTCGTGCGATTCGGTGTACTTGAGGTCCTTGGGGTGGTTCATGGGGCGCTCCGCATCAGGATTCGGGGATGAGGGACTTGCCGTGGCGCACGAACGGCGGCTTGACCACGCGCGCCTCGAGCTTCTTGTCGCGCACCTCGACCTCGACGCGCGCGCCGGGCGCGGTGCCGGCGGGCAGGCGCGCGAGCGCAATCGATCTTTCCAGCGTCGGCGAGAAGCCGCCGCTCGTGATCTCGCCCGCGCCGTTCGCGGCATGCACTTTCTGGTGCGC
>JAOUGZ010000034.1 GCA_029865405.1 Betaproteobacteria bacterium | reverse complement strand
CCGCGATGCCGTCGATCAGGGTCTGGTCGCCCGCCTTCCACAGCCCGGTGCCCAGCACGCGCGCCCCGGCGCCGAACAGCCAGGCGTAGAGCTCGTCGAAGCCGTACTTGCGCTCCACCACCGCGTAGAGCGGCCCGAGCGCGATGGCGATGCGCTTAGGCAGATCCGTGCGCACGAGATAGAGCCAGAATGCCGTAGCGATGCCGGCCGCGGCGAGCCAGAACGGCAGCGAGGTGAAGCCGTGCCCGATGAACGCCCACAGGCCGTGGAACTCGCCCGCCGTGGGCGGCAATGCGCTGCCGAAGAAGTCCCCGTACACCACCGGGCCGACGACGTAGCCCGCCACCACCGACGGGATGGCGAGGAGCACGAGCGGCACGGTCACCACCGCGGGCGACTCGTGCGGGGGATGCGCGGGGTCGAAGCGCGGCCTGCCATGAAACGCCATGAACACGAGCCGGAAGGTGTACGTGGCGGTGATGAAGACGGTGATCAGCACGCAGAGCCAGGCGAACAGGGCCCCGGGCGTCGTCGAATGGCGCACCGCCTCGATGATCGCGTCCTTGGAGAAGAAGCCCGCGAACCCCGGGATGCCCGCCGAGGAGATCGCGCCGAGCAGCAGCGTCCAGTAGGTCCAGGGCATGTACCGTTTCAACCCGCCCATGCGGCGCATGTCCTGCTCGTGGTGCAGCGCGATGATCACCGAGCCCGCGGCGAGGAACAGCACCGCCTTGAAGAAGGCGTGCGTCATGAGGTGGAAGATCGCTGCCGAGTACGCCGAGGCGCCGAGCGCGACCGTCATGTAGCCGAGCTGCGACAGCGTCGAGTACGCCACCACGCGCTTGATGTCGTACTGCGTGAGCGCCACCAGCGCCATGAAGAGCGCCGTGATGCCGCCGATCACCAGCACCACGCCGCGCGCCGTCGGCGACAGCTCGTACAGCGGCGACATGCGCGCCACCATGAAGATGCCCGCCGTCACCATGGTGGCGGCGTGGATCAGCGCCGAGATCGGCGTCGGGCCTTCCATCGAGTCGGGCAGCCACACGTGAAGCGGGAACTGCGCGCTCTTGCCCATGGCGCCGACGAACAGCAGGATGAGAATCAGGGTCATCGGCGCGGCCGCGGACGACGGCGCCGCGCCGAACACCTGCGCGTAGTCCAGGCTGCCGAAGTGCGCCAGCAGCAGCCCGATGCCGAGCAGGAAGCCGAAGTCGCCCACCCGGTTGACGAGGAACGCCTTCAGGTTCGCGTGGATCGCCGTGGGGCGCGTGTACCAGAAGCCGATGAGCAGGTACGACACGAGGCCCACCGCCTCCCAGCCGAAGAACAGCTGCAGGAAGTTGTTCGCCATCACCAGCATGAGCATGGCGAACGTGAACAGCGAGATGTAGGCGAAGAAGCGCTGGTACCCGGGATCCTCCGCCATGTAGCCGATGGTGTACACGTGCACCATCAGGGACACGAAGGTGACGACCACCATCATCAGCGTGGTGAGCGGGTCGATGAGGAAGCCGATCTCGAGCCGCACGCCGCCGCTCGTCAGCCAGGTATAGACGCTGCCGTTGAACGTGTTGCCCTGCTGGACGTCGGCGAAGATCCAGCACGAGGCGAGAAACGACGCCAGCACCGCCAGGATCGTGACCCAGTGCGCCCCGGCGCGGCCGAGCGCCCGGCCGCCCAGGCCGGCGAGGAGCGCCCCGGCGAGCGGCGCCAGCGGTACGAGAAGATAGAGGGCCTTCATCCCTTCAGGGTGTCCAGGTCTTCGGCATTGATGGTGGCGAGGTTGCGGAACAGCACCACCAGGATCGCCAGGCCGATGGCCGACTCGGCGGCGGCCACCGTGAGGATGAAGAACACGAACACCTGGCCCGCGAGGTCGCCCAGGAAGTGCGAGAAGGCGATGAAATTGAGATTCACGGCGAGCAGCATCAGCTCGATCGCCATCAGCAGCACGATGACGTTGCGGCGATTGAGGAAAATGCCGACCACGCTGACCGCGAACAGCAGCGCGCCGAGCACCAGGAAGTGGTTGAGCGAGAGCGCGCCCATCAGCGCTCCTTCTCCGCCGGCATCGACACCAGGCGCACGCGCTCCTCGCGCCGCGCCGCCACCTGGCGCGCCGGGTCCTGGGACTTGGTGTCCTTGCGCCGGCGCAGCGTCAGGGCGATGGCGGCGATGATCGCCACCAGCAGGATCACCGCCGCGATCTCGAACGCGTACACGTATTGCGTGTACAGCACGCGGCCCAGCTCCTTGGTGTTGCTGTAGTCGGGCGGCACCACGCGCGTGCGCGCCGCCGCGCCGAAGTAGCGGTGCGCCAGGACCGCCACCATCTCGAGGGCCATGATGCCGCCGACCACCACCGCCATGGGCAGGTTCTTCCAGAAACCCTCGCGCAGGCGCTCGAGGTCGACGTCGAGCATCATGACCACGAACAGGAACAGCACCATCACCGCGCCGACATAGACCAGCACCAGCGTGATGGCGAGGAACTCCGCGCGCAGCAGCAGCCAGATGCCGGCCGCGGTGAAGAACGCGAGCACCAGGGCGAGCGCGCCGTGCACCGGGTTGCGCGCGGTGATCACGCGCAGCGCCGAGAGCAGCAATATGGCGGCAAAGACGTAGAAGACTACGGTCTCGAGCATGCGTCAGTCGTGTCTCGTGTCAACGGAAGGCGGCGTCCGCTTCGCGGTCCTTCGCGATCTGCGCTTCGTAGCGATCGCCCACCGCCAGCAGCATGGGCTTGGTGTAGTACAGGTCGCCGCGCTTTTCGCCGTGGAACTCGAACACGCGCGTCTCGACGATGGCGTCCACCGGGCAGGCCTCCTCGCAGAAGCCGCAGTAGATGCACTTGATGAGATCGATGTCGTAGCGCGTGGTGCGGCGCGTGCCGTCGGCGCGCTGCTCGGACTCGATGTGGATGGCCAGCGCCGGGCACACGGCCTCGCACAGCTTGCAGGCGATGCAGCGCTCTTCGCCGTTCGGGTAGCGGCGCAGCGCGTGCAGCCCGCGAAATCGCGGGCTCTGCGGCGTCTTTTCCTCGGGGAACTGCACCGTGATCTTGCGCGCGAACAGGTGCCGGCCGGTCAGCGCCAGGCCGCGGACGAGCTCCAGCAGCAGGAATGCACGGAAGAAGTCGATGATCCGCTGCGTCATCGCCACAGGCTCCACGGTGTCTGCATCCACAAGCCGATCACCGCGATCCACACCAGCGTCAGCGGGATGAACACCTTCCAGCCCAGGCGCATGATCTGGTCGTAGCGGTAGCGCGGGAAGGTGGCGCGGATCCACAGGAACATGGACACGATGACGAAGATCTTGGCCAGCAGCCACAGGATCGGCGGCACGGCGTCGAACAGCGCGCTCGACACCGGCGCCTGCCAGCCGCCGAAGAACAGGATCGCCGTGAGCGCGCTGATCAGCAGCATGTTCATGTACTCGGCGAGAAAGAAGAGCGCAAAGCTCATCCCCGAGTATTCGATCATGTGGCCGGCGACGATTTCGGATTCGCCCTCGACCACGTCGAAGGGCGCGCGGTTGGTCTCCGCCACGCCGGAGATGAAATACACGAGCAGCATCGGCGCGAGCGGCAGCCAGTTCCAGGAGAGGAACGTGAGCCCTGCGTCGGCGAAGCGGCCGCGTCCCTGCTGCGCGACGATGTCCGAGAGGTTGAGGCTGCCCGAGACCATCAGCACCACCACCAGGGCGAAGCCCATGGCGAGCTCATAGGACACCATCTGCGCCGCCGAGCGCATGGCGCCGAGGAAGGCGTACTTGGAGTTCGAGGCCCAGCCGGCGATGATCACGCCGTACACGCCCAGCGAGCTGAGCGCCAGCACGTAGAGCAGCCCGGCGTTGATGTCGGCGAGCACCAGCTCGGGGGCGAACGGAATGACGGCCCACGCCGCCATTGCCGGCATCAGCATCATGATCGGCGCCACGACGAACAGCGCCGTGCTGGCGTTCGTCGGGACGATGATCTCCTTGAACAGCAGCTTTAGGCCGTCGGCGATCGGCTGCAGCAGTCCGAGCGGGCCGACGCGGTTGGGGCCGATGCGGATCTGGATCCAGCCGATGAGCTTCCTTTCCCACAGCGTGAGGTAGGCCACGGCGACGAACAGCGGCGCGACGATGGCGACGATGCCGGCCAGGTTCCAGGCCGTGTCGACGAAGGCGAGGCGCCAGTCCATCTAGGCGGCCTTCTCCGCGCTGACCTTCTCGAGCTCGACGGTGCCGAACATCGGCCCGAGCGTCGCGGTCGACGCGTGCGCCGCCGCGATGCGCACGCACTCATCCGGCAGCCGCTCGTCCAGCGCCGCCGGCAACTGCGCGCTGCCCTCGCCCTGGCGCACGCGCACCGGCTGGCCGTCAACCACGCCGAGCTTCGCCAGCAGCCGGGCGTTCATCCAGGCGCGCGGTGCGCGCGCGTCGCGCGTCTTTTGCAGCGACGGCGCGCGGCGCACCAGCGGATCGGTGAAGTATATCGGCACGTCGGCGATGCGTTGCAGGCCGGCTGGCGCGCCGGCCGCAGCAATCGGCGCCTCGATGCGATTGTCGAGCAGTCCCGCCACGTCGCGTCCGCCGAGGCAGGCATCGCGCACCTGCTCGATCGTGTCGAAATCGAATCCCGGGCGGCCGAGCATCGTCCCCAGGACCCGCAGCACCTTCCAGGCCGGGCGCGCCTCGCCCTGGGGCAGCGCGCAGGCCTGGAAGCCCTGCACGCGTCCCTCGGTATTGACGAAGGTGCCGGGCGTCTCGGTGAACGGCACGATCGGCAGCAGCACGTCGCCGACGCCGGATTTCCACGAGGTCAGGTTGACGATGAATTTCGCGCGCGCGGCGGCACGCGGATCGGCGCAGTCGAGTGCCGGCTCCACGTTGAGCAGCACGAGCGCTGCCTTGCGCAGCACCGCGGGCAGCCCGCCGCCGCCCGGCAGTCCGGCGACGTAGCCGCCCACCGAATTCGCCGCTTCGCCGAGAAAGCCGAGTCTCACGCCGAGCGCCTGCGCGGCGGCGTGGATCGCCGCCGCCTGCGGGTGCTGCTGCGCGAAATTGCCCAGAAGCACGGCCGGGTTCTTCGCGCCGGCGAGCTTGTCCTGCAAACCGGCGACAGCGCCGGGCAGCGCCGACGGCGCAACGATCGTCTTGCTGGCGATCGGCATCAGCCAGTCGTCATCCACCGAGTGCAGCACGTGGATCTGCGCGCCGCGCTTCGCCGCCTGGCGCAGGCGGTGCGCAATGAGCGGATGGTCCTTGCGCAGGAACGAGCCGACCACCAGGACGCAATCGAGCGCGCCGAGCGCGGCGATCGGCATGCCCAGCCACGGGATGCCGGCGCGCTTGCCGTCGGCGGAGAAGTCGCAGTGCCGCAGGCGGAAATCCGCCGGGCCCAGCTTGCCGGCGAGGTACAGTTCTTCCAGCGTGGCGTGCGGCGAAGCCAGCACGCCCGCATCCTGCAGGCCGGCCGCGGCGCGCTCGAGCGCCGTCTCCCACGCCACGTCCTGCAGACGGCCGTCGATGCGCGCCATCGGCCGCGTCAGGCGCTCGGGCGAATTCAGGCCTTCGTAGGAAAATCGGTCCTTGTCCGAAAGCCAGCATTCGTTGACGGCCTCGTTTTCGACCGGCAGCACGCGCAGCACCTTGTTCTGCTTCACCTGCACGACGAGGTTGGCGCCCAGGCCGTCGTGCGGCGAGATGCTGCGCCGGCGCGACAGCTCCCAGGTGCGCGCGGCGTAGCGGAACGGCTTCGAGGTCAGCGCGCCCACCGGGCACAGGTCGATCATGTTGCCGGAGAGCTCCGAGTCGACGCTGCGCCCGACGAAGGACACGATCTCCGCCAGTTCGCCGCGGTTGATCATGCCGAGCTCCATGACGCCGCCGATCTCCTCGCCGAAGCGCACGCAGCGCGTGCACTGGATGCAGCGGCTCATTTCCTCGGCGGCGACCAGCGGGCCGAGGTCCTTGTGCAGCACGACGCGCTTTTCCTCCTGATAGCGCGAGGCGGAGCCGCCATACCCCACCGCCAGGTCCTGCAGCTGGCACTCGCCGCCCTGGTCGCAGATCGGGCAGTCCAGCGGGTGGTTGATGAGCAGGAACTCCATGACGCCGTTCTGCGCCTTCTTCGCGGCGGGCGAATGCGTCCACACCTTCATGCCGTCGGTCACCGGCGTGGCGCACGCCGGCAGGGGCTTGGGCGCCTTCTCCACTTCGACCAGGCACATGCGGCAGTTGGCGGCGATGGAAAGCTTCTCGTGGTAGCAGAAGTGCGGCACGAAGATGCCGAGGCGCTTCGCCGCCTCGATCACCGAGGTGCCCTGCGCCACCTCGATGGGCTTGCCGTCGATCTCGGCCTTCAGCATCAGGCGGCTTCCTTCACGGCGGGCAGCGCATGCGCGCCGGCCCTGCCCCACTTGGGCTCGGTGTCGGCTCCCTGCACCAGGCAGCGCCGGTGCTCGATGTGGTGCACGAATTCGTCGCGGAAGTGCTTGATGAAGCTCTTCACCGGCAGCGCCGCGGCGTCGCCCAGCGCGCAGATGGTGCGCCCGGCGATGTTGTCGGACACGTCGTCGAGCAGCGCAAGATCGTCCATGCGCCCCTGCCCGTTCTCGATGCGGTGCACCACCCGGTACAGCCACCCCGTGCCCTCGCGGCAGGGCGTGCACTGCCCGCACGATTCCTCGAAGTAGAAGTACGACAGGCGCTCCAGCGCGCGCACCATGCAAGTCGTCTGGTCCATGACGATTACCGCGCCCGAGCCGAGCATCGAGCCGGCCTTGGCGATCGAGTCGTAGTCCATGTCCGTCTGCATCATGATCGCGCCGGGCAGCACCGGCATCGACGAGCCGCCGGGGATGACGGCCTTCAGCTTGCGCCCGCCGCGCACGCCGCCCGCCATCTCCAGGAGCTGCGCAAACGGCGTGCCGAGCTTCACCTCGTAATTGCCGGGCCGGTTGACGTGGCCGGTGACGGAAAAGAGCTTGGTGCCGCCGTTGTTCGGGCGGCCCAGCGCGAGAAAGGCGTCGCCGCCCCGGCGCAGGATCCACGGCACGGCGGCGAGCGTCTCGGTGTTGTTGACTGTGGTGGGCTTGCCGTACAGGCCGTAGCTCGCGGGGAACGGCGGCTTGAAGCGCGGCTGGCCCTTTTTTCCCTCGAGCGATTCGAGCATCGCCGTTTCCTCGCCGACGATGTAGGCGCCGTAGCCCGCGTGCGCGTACAACTCGAACGAATAGTCCGAGCCGAGGATCTTCGCGCCGAGGTAGCCCGCCGCGTAGGCTTCCTGCAGCGCCGACTCGAACTGCTCGTACTCCGCCCAGATCTCGCCGTGGATGTAGTTGTATCCGGCGGTGGCGCCCATGGCGTAGCCGGCGATGATCATGCCTTCGATCACCGCGTGCGGGTTGTAGCGCAGCAGGTCGCGGTCCTTGCAGGTTCCCGGCTCGCCTTCGTCGGAATTGCACACCACGTACTTGGGTCCCGCGTACTGCTTCGGCATGAACGACCACTTCAGGCCGGTCGGAAAGCCCGCGCCGCCGCGCCCGCGCAGCGCCGACTTCTTCACCTCGGCGATCACCGCGTCGGGCGTGATCTTCTCCCTGAGGATGCGCCGCAGCGCGGCATAGCCCTCGCGCGCCTCATAGTCCTTGAGGCGCCAGTTGCGGCCGTCGAGGCCGGCCATGAGGATCGCGTCGGGGCCGTAGTCGAGCATGTCAGGCCTTCCTCGAGAGCTCGTCGACCAGCGCGTCGAGCTTGTCGTGGGTCATGAAGTCGCACATGCGCTTGTTGTCGACCAGCACCACCGGCGCCATGGCGCAGGCGCCCATGCACTCGCCCTCCTTCAGCGTGAACCAGCCATCGGGCGTGGTTTCGTTGAAGTCGATGCCGAGGCGTTTCCTGAGGTGGTCGGCGGCGTCGAGCGCGCCCTGCAGCCCGCAAGGCAGGCAGGTGCACACCGTGAGCTTGTGCGTGCCACCCTGCTGCCGGTTGTACATGGTGTAGAAGCTCGCCACCTCGTACACGGCGACCGGCGCCATGCCGAGGTATTGCGCGACGAAGTCCATGGTCTCCGTCGACAGCCAGCCCTTCTCGTCCTGGGCGACGATGAGCGCCGCCATCACCGCCGACTGCTTGCGCTCGGGCGGGTACTTGGCGATCTCGCGGTCGATCTTCTTCAGGGAATCGTCGGACAGCATGTGCGTTACCGGTCGATCTCGCCGAATACGATGTCCAGGGTGCTGATGATGGCGACGGCGTCGGCCAGCATGTGGCCGCGCGCCATCTCGTCCATGGCCGAGAGATGGGTGAAGGCCGGCGAGCGCAGCTTCATGCGGTAGGGCTTGTTGGCGCCGTCGGAAATGAAGTAGACGCCGAACTCCCCCTTCGGGCCCTCGACGCCGGCGTAGGCCTCGCCCTCGGGCACGTGCATGCCTTCGGTGAAGAGCTTGAAGTGGTGGATCAGCTCCTCCATGTTCTCCTTCATCTCGAGGCGCGAGGGCGGCGCCACCTTGTGGTTCGGGGTGATCACCGGTCCCGGGTTCTCGCGCAGCCAGTCCACGCACTGCTTGATGATGCGGTTCGATTGCCGCATCTCCGCCATGCGCACGAGGTAGCGGTCGTAGGTGTCGCCGTTCTGGCCCACCGCGATGTCGAAGTCGAGCCGGTCGTACACCTCGTAGGGCTGCTTCTTGCGCAGGTCCCACTCGACGCCCGAGCCCCGCAGCATCGGGCCGGTGAATCCGCGCGCCAGGGCCCGCTCCGCGGACACCACGCCGATGCCCACGGTGCGCTGCTTCCAGATGCGGTTGTCGGTGAGCAGCGTTTCGTAGTCGTCCACGCACTTGGGGAACCTGCGGGTGAAATCGTCGATGAAATCCAGCAGCGAGCCCTGGCGATTGGCGTTCATCTCCTCGAGCGCGCGCGCGCTGCGCGTGTGCTGCGCTTCGTACTTCGGCATCGACGCCGGCAGGTCGCGGTAGACCCCGCCCGGCCGGTAGTACGCGGCGTGCATGCGCGCCCCGGACACCGCCTCGTAGCAGTCGAGCAGGTCCTCGCGCTCGCGAAAGCCGTACAGGAACACGGTCATCGCGCCGAGGTCGAGCCCCAGGGTGGCCACGCCGAACAGGTGGTTCATGATGCGCGTGATCTCGTCGAACATGACGCGGATGTACTGCGCCCGGATCGGCACCTCGATGCCGGCAAGCTTCTCGATCGCCATCACGTAGGCATGCTCGCTGCACATCATCGAGATGTAGTCCAGCCGATCCATGTAGGGCAGCGACTGGATGTAGGTGCGCGACTCGGCGAGCTTCTCGGTCGCGCGATGCAGCAGGCCGATGTGCGGGTCGGCGCGCTGCACCACCTCGCCGTCCATCTCCAGCACCAGACGCAGCACGCCGTGCGCGGCCGGATGCTGGGGCCCGAAATTGACCGTGTAGTTCCTGATCTCCGCCATCAGCGAGGCTCCTCGCCGTAGTTCGTCTCGCGCACGACGCGCGGCGTGATCTCGCGCGGCTCGATCGTCACCGGCTCGTAGACCACGCGCTTCTGCACCGGGTCGTAGCGCATCTCGACGTGGCCGCTGATGGGGAAGTCCTTGCGGAACGGGTTGCCGACGAAGCCGTAGTCGGTCAGGATGCGGCGCAAGTCGGCGTGGCCGTCGAACACGATGCCGAACAGGTCGAACGCCTCGCGCTCGAACCAGTTCACGCCCGGCCAGACCTCGACCACCGAATCGAGCATCGGCAGCGCGTCGTCGGGGCAGAACACCCGCAGCCGCAGCCGCCAGTTGTGCGAGACCGAGAGCAGGTGCAGCACGACGGCGAAGCGGCTGCGCTCCCATTTGCGGTCGCCGTAGGTCGAGTAGTCGACGCCGCACAGGTCGATCAGCTGCTCGAAACGCAGGTCCGGATGATCGCGCAGCTTGCCGCAGGCCTCCCGGTAGGCCGGCGCCTTCACTTCGAGCGTCAGCTCGCCGAGCCGTTCGACGGCAGCGACGCCGAGGACCTTCTCGAGCGCATCATGCAGACGTTGCAGCTTCGGGGTCATCTAGCGCGCAATCGTGTTGGTGCGCCGGATCTTGTTCTGCAGCTGCAGGATGCCGTAGAGCAGCGCTTCGGCGGTCGGCGGGCAGCCCGGCACGTAGATGTCCACCGGGACGATGCGGTCCGCGCCGCGCACGACCGAATACGAGTAGTGGTAGTAGCCGCCGCCGTTGGCGCACGAGCCCATCGAGATCACCCAGCGCGGCTCGGCCATCTGGTCGTAGACCTTGCGCAGCGCCGGCGCCATCTTGTTGCACAGCGTTCCGGCGATGATCATCACGTCGGACTGCCGCGGGCTGGGGCGGAACACGATGCCGAAACGGTCCAGGTCGTAGCGCGCCGCGCCCGCGTGCATCATTTCGATGGCGCAGCACGCCAGGCCGAACGTCACGGGCCACAGCGACCCGGTGCGCGTCCAGTTGATCACCGTATCGAGCTTGGCGGTGACGAAGCCCTGCTGCATCACGCCTTCAATGCCCATGGCCTACTCCCATTCCAGCGCGCCTTTCATCCATTCGTAGACGAATCCCACCACCAGGATGCCGAGGAACAGCATCATCGCCACGAATCCGGCGAGGCCGATGTCGTTCAGCGCCACCGCCCAGGGAAACAGGAACGCGATCTCCAGGTCGAACAGGATGAACAGGATCGCCACCAGGTAGTAGCGCACGTCGAACTTCATGCGCGCGTCCTCGAAGGCCTCGAAGCCGCACTCGTACGGCGAGAGCTTTTCCGGGTCCGGGCGATGCGGGCCGAGGAGCTTCCCGAGCACCATCGGCGCCACGCCGACCGCCAGGCCGACGAGGATGAACAACAGGATTGGAAAGTACTCAGCAAGCATAGTTGGTGCCCACGAGCAGACTCGAACTGCTACGGCTGTTTAGGCCACTAGCCCCTCAAGCTAGCGTGTCTACCAATTTCACCACGTGGGCCTGCCCTTCAAGTCGAATTATCCAATAAAAATCATTTCGGTACGCCGGGCGCCTGCGATCCGGAATCGCCGCCCGCGGGCGGCAGCGCCTGCGGCTTCGGGATGTCGCCGGCCGCCGGCGCCGCCGGCGGCTGCGGCTTCACCGCGTCCATCACCGTGCCGGCTTCGCTGCGCGGCTTTTCGCTGGCGAGATAGGCGAGCCCGAGGCTGGTGAGGAAGAACACCGTGGCCAGCGCCGCCGTGGCGCGCGACAGGAAGTTCGCCGACCCCGTTGCGCCGAACAGGCTGGAGGAGGCGCCGCCGCCGAAGCCGGAGCCCATGTCCGCCCCCTTGCCGTGCTGGAGCAGCACCAGGCCGATGATGGCGAGCGCGATCAGCACGTGCGCCACGATGATCAAGTTGGTCCACTGTCCCATGTCTTCAGCCTTTCCGTTGCGCCACCGTGCAGATGGCGATGAAGTCCTGCGCCTTGAGCGATGCGCCGCCGATCAGGCCGCCGTCCACATCCGGCATGGCGAATATCGCCGCGGCATTGTCGGGCTTGACGCTGCCCCCGTACAGGATGCGCGTCGTCTCGGACAGGCGCTTCCTGAGGAATCCGTGCACCGCCTGCACCTGCTCCGGGCTTGCCGTGCGGCCGGTGCCGATCGCCCACACCGGCTCGTAGGCCACCACGGCATCGCCGATATCGCCCTGCGCCAGCACCGCGTCCAGCTGTCGCGCCACGACATCCTGCATGCGCCCGGCTTCGCGTTCCGGCAGCGTCTCGCCCACGCAGACGATCGGCGTGATGCCCGCATTGCGCGCGGCGACGGATTTTGCCGCCACCTGGGCGTCGGTCTCGCCGAAAAGCTGCCGGCGCTCCGAGTGGCCGGCCAGCACGTAGCGGCAGCCGAATTCGCTCAGCATGGCCGCGGATACTTCGCCGGTAAACGCCCCGGACGCGTGCTCGCTCAGGGTTTGCGCGCCCCAGGCAACCCGCGTTCCCCGCAGCCGCTCCGCCGTCTGCGACAGATACGGAAACGGCACGCACACTGCACATTCCAGGTCCGCCGCCACGATCGCATCCAGCAGCGCGCGATTGGCCGCCAGGCTGCCGTGCATTTTCCAGTTGCCGGCGACGAGCCGAGCGCGCATCTCGTAACCGTTCCTTGAAAGGTCGAATTCTACCCGTTTTGCCCTGCAGCATGGGCTGTCCGCGTGAGCGAACGCGCGGCCTGGCGCATCGCTTCCCGCAAGTGCTGCGCGATGCGCTCGCGCAGCGGCGCCAGCAGCATCGGCAGCCGCACCGCGTGGCTGAGCGCCTCGGTTTCTTCGGCATACATCTGCAGCATCTCGAACAGCCGGCGCTCGAGCTCGCCCGGTGCGAACGCCTCGCGCGCGCGCCGCTTGCCGCGCCAGGCGTCGAGCATGCGCTGCGCCGTGTCCAGGCCGAGCTCGATGCGTCGCAAGCGCAGCGGCTCGATCCGGTCGTAGGGAATCTCGATGCGCACCGGGAGATCGCCGATGCGCGCGAGGAACTCGCGGTCGATGGCGCGCGCGGCGGCGAGCAGCTCGCGCGCGTCGCCGGGGGTCCGCCCCGCGGCCGCGCGCCGGATGACCAGCGCATCCTTGCGCACTTCCTTGGCCACGTTCTCCGCGAGGAAGGGCTCGAGCACGGGCAGCGCAAGCCGCAACGGCAGTGCCGCGCGCAGCGCAGCGGTGGTGCGGCGGCTGAATTCCCGCAGCAACCGCCCGTGCAGCGCCGCCAGGGCCTCGACCCGATTCAGGCTGCAAGCGGCTTCACGGCGCGGTGAAAGCCGAGCATGCCGGAGAACACCGTGCGCGACGTGACGTCCTGGAAGCCGACGTCCTCGAGCATGTCCGTCAGCTCCCGCGCCGAGTAGAACATCTGCAGCGCCTGGATGAAGTACTCCTTGCAGTTGAGCGCCGCGGGCCCGCTGCGGAACACGAACCCCGTGAACCACAGGCAAAAGCGCAGGTACGCGTAGTACAGGCGCTCCACAGTCGGGTTGCCGGGGCGCAGCATGTCGCAGTGGTAGAAGCGGCCGCCGGGCTTGAGCACGCGCCGGATCTCGGCGGCGACGCGGCGGATGCGCAGGTGGCGTGAGGCGAACTGCAGCGTCGCGACGTCG
>JAOUGZ010000432.1 GCA_029865405.1 Betaproteobacteria bacterium | reverse complement strand
CGTGATGAAGAAGGACACGGTCTTTCCATCGACGGATATTCGCCTGGATTGTAGCGTTGCGGCTGAATGGTCTGCCGAGGCGATGAAGAAAGCGCTTTCGCCCCGCTTGCGCGGCAGCATGCGCGCGTGGGCGCCGTAGAAGGCGATACGCCGTGAGGATGCTCGCCAAGCTCAAGTACACCCTCGTTTCGCTGTACGCCTTGGTGATGCTCGGTCGGCGCACCGACGATGTGAGGAATGTCTTCCTGATCGGCAATGCGCAGGACAATCTTGCGGAGCCGGCACGGGCATCCGGCAAGTTGCGCGATCCGTTCCGCAATCTGGGCCTGGAGCGCATGTGGCAGGAGCGCTATTGCCCCCCGCGCTACGACGTAAACGAACTCATGGCCCTGAGCCCGGCAACCCTGGGCGGCGCCTATGCTCGGCACATGGTGCGTCGCGGCCTGCGGCCGGACTTCTACGACGACGTCAGGGCGCGCCACCGGCTGCACTATCTGCGCCTGCGCGTGCGCCAGACCCACGACATCTGGCACGTGCTCACCGGTTTCGATACCGATCCGGTAGGGGAGCTGGGATTGCAGGCCTTTTACTTCGGCCAGTTCACCAACGGACAGTCAGTGATGATTCTGGCCGGCGGCATCCTGAAATGCCTGTTTGCCGGCCGCTATACGGAGCTGGAGCACTTCGTCGACGTGTTCTGCGAGGGCTACCACAACGGACGGGCCGCTCATTGCCTGCTCGATGTGCGCTGGGAACAGCTGTGGAACGAGCCGGCGGCTGGCCTGCGACAGCGTTTCGGCATCGCGGCGACGAAATGGCGCGCACCCGACGCGCCGGCCATGCTGCCGTCTTGAATCGGGCGGCGACCGACGCCGCGCGGCGCTAGAGCGCCGAGCGGCTGCGCTTTTCCTGCACGTAGCGCTCCAGGGCCGAGCGCCCCTGGGCGAACTCCTCATTGAGCGAGCGCATCAGCGAGGCGTGCTGCAGCCGCAATTCGGCGTCGGAGCACTTTCCCAGCGTCGAGCACACCCGCGTCAGGCGCTCGGTGCCGATGCTCGCCGCGGAGCCCTTCATGGCGTGCAGGTGTCCGCGGAACTCGCCGAAATTGCGAGCCGCGACCGACGCTTCCATCTTGGCCAGCAGCGACAGGCTGTCGGCGACAAACACCCCGACCAGCCGCTCGAGGAAATCGGGCGTCGAGCCCAGGTCCTCGAGGTGCGCCAGGGTCTCGATGTTCACCACTTCGGTGCCCGTCGGCGCAACCGCCGCCGCCGCGGGCGCGGCACGCGCCGGCTCCTGCGACTTGCCCGCCGTCAGGTTGCGCATTTCGTCGAGCAGGCGCAGGGCCTCGACCGGCTTGGGAATGAAACTATCGGCCCCGGCCTCCAGGCACTCGCGCTTCGCTTCCAGGGTAACGTCGGCCGAGAGCATGACCACGGGCAGCCGCTCGTGACCGCGCGTCATCAGGCGGATCGCCTGCAGCGTCTCCAGGCCGCTCAGGCCCGGCATATTGCGATCGAGCAGCACGATGTCGAAGTGGCCGGTTTCCAGCGCGTCGAGCGCCAGGTCGCCGTCGGCTACCAGCGTCACGCCATGGCCGGCTCGCTCGAGGATGCGGCCCAGCACTTCGCGATTGGTGGGGTTGTCGTCAGCCACGAGCACCGCCAGGCGCCGGGCGCCCTGGCCGCGCTTGGCGTAGTCCTGCAGCCGAACGACGCCGTCGCGCAGTTCGTCCGACGAAGAAACCGCGTGCAGCACGTTGAACAGCTGGCGCTTGTCGAACGGCAGCTCGAGCACCGCGCCGAATCCCGCCGACAGGGCGGCAAAACGCTGCGCCTCGGCCTCGCGCGGCACGGCGAGTACCGCCGGCGGCGCCGGGTCGGGCGCGGCGCGGCGCAGGCGCCGCGCCAGTTGCGCATCGCCGAGCTCGGAGTACAAGAGCACGCTGTGATAGGGCTTGGCGAGCGCGATGTCGGCGATCAGCCGGTCGGCGCCTTCTTCCACGCTGGCGACACGCACGCCCAGGGCGCCCCAGGCTTCGAGCGCTTGCTCAATGAGCTGTGCCTGGTCTGCGGGCATGCCCACCAGCAGGACCCGCGCCCCCGCCAGCTCGCCCGCGCCGGCGCTCGCGCGCTCCGGCTGCTTGTCGTAGCTGATGTCGAACCAGAAGGTGCTGCCCAGGCCGACCGCGCTCTCCATGCCGATCTTGCCGCCCATCAGCTCGACGAGCTGCTTGGCGATGGTGGTGCCCAGGCCCGTACCGCCGAAACGCCGCGTCGTGGACTGATCCGCCTGCGTAAAGCTGTCGAAAATGCGCTTCTGCGCCTCCTGCGGTATGCCGACCCCCGTGTCGCGAACCGAGAACTTGAGGCGCACGCCGGTTTCGGTTTCCTCCTGCAGCGACACGTGCACGGTGACGCTGCCGCGCTCGGTGAACTTGACCGCATTGCCGGCTAGATTGATCAGCACCTGGCGCAGGTGGTGCGCGTCGCCGCGCAGCGCGGGCGGCACTTCCGGCATGATCGACACCACGAACTCGACGCCTTTCGCCTGCGCCTGCGCCTGCAGGATGCGGCTGGTGCTGTGGACCAGCGCGTGCAGGTCGAAGTCGGTGCGCTCGAGTACCAGCTTGCCGGCCTCGATCTTGGAGAAGTCGAGCACGTCCTCCACGAGCCCGAGCATCATCTGGCTCGAACCGCGCAGCGTGCGCAGCATGTCCGCCTGCTCGCGCGTCAGCACGGTGTCGCGCATCAGGTCCGCCATGCCGATGATGGCGTTGAGCGGCGTGCGCATTTCGTGGCTGACCACCGACACGAAGCGGCGCTTGGCTTCGTTGGCGGCCTCGGCGCGCGCGATGGCGTCGACCATGCGCCGCACGAGCGTCAGCACGTACAGGCAAACGGCCACGAAGCCGACCATCATGCCGATGCCGAGGCTGGCGCGCGCCTGCCAGTACTCGCTCACGTTCACCGCGATCGCGAATCCGAGCATGCTCATGACGAGCGAGGCGACCAGGTAGCGCGCGCCGAAGCGAAAACCGTTGCCGATCGTGAACCAGAGATAGACCAGGAACAGCGGAATGGCCAGCTCGCCGAAATACGCGATGCACCAGCTCAGGGTTGCCGCATCGAGGACGATGCCGGTGACACGGCGCGCCGGCGATGCGCCCGGCGACGCAAGGATCGCGCCGAACAGGCCGAGCGACATGGCGAGGAAGCCGATCCACACCAGGATGTGCGGCTCGGGCAGACCCTCGGAGCGCCGCGCCAGGATTTCGGGCAGCAGGTAAAAGCCCAGCAGCAGCCCGATCAGCAGCCGCACGATCGCCTGCTCGTGCTCGGAATCGGGCCGCGTTGCGATGCGCGCGCGCAGCCACCGCCACCAGATCAGGCCCGGCAGCGTCATGCGCGCTTCGCCTCCGGATCGCGCAGCTCGTCCTGGATGCGCCCCACCGCGTCCCTGACGCCC
>JAOUGZ010000431.1 GCA_029865405.1 Betaproteobacteria bacterium | reverse complement strand
GCTGCGCTGCCCGACGCTCGTCGTCCGCGGCGCGCAGTCCGATCTGCTCTCGAAGGCAACCGCGGAGGCAATGAGGCAGCGCGGACCGAAGGCGAAGGTGGTGGAGCTGCCCGGAATCGGACACGCGCCGACGCTCCTGCACGACGGCCAGATCGCGATCGTGCGCGAGTTCCTGCTGTCGTAGGCAGAGCAGTGGCTCCGACTCGTTTCGACCCAAAGCGGCCGTTCGACGTAGACCGCTGCCGTGGCGGCGTGCGCTGAATCCGCAAGAGGAAGTCGCCCGCTTTTCTTCCGCCCCGGACCCTGAGAGACTTCGCACCATGACGGGCGCAGCCGACCGCATTCCAGGGATGGTGATTTCTTCCGAGATCATTCCGGCGCGCGCAGGCTGGAGCCGCGAACTCTCTCCAGGTCAGGTGCTGCGCATCATCGACCTCGAAGGCCGCCAGGCGGTTGACTTCCTTTGCTACAACGCGCGCGACTACGAGGATCGCTACGCCGCCGCCGACACGATGAAGATCAACGGCAGCATCTTCATCCGCAAAGGCACAGTGCTCTACTCAGTGAATTGCAACCCGCTGTTCAGCGTGATCGAGGATACCTGTGGCTTTCACGATACGATTGGCGGCTGCTGTTCTTCGGGGCTCAACCGCCGGCGCTACGGCAGGCCGGACGACCCGAACTGCCGGCAGAATTTCCTCGACCAGCTGCGCCGCTACGGCATGGGGCCTCGCGACATGGTCGCCAACGTGAACTTCTTCATGTACGTGCCGGTCTCGGCCGATGGCGCGATGGACATGGGGCCGAGCATTTCCAAGCCTGGCGATTATGTCGATCTGCGTGCTGAGATGGACGTGCTCGCGGTGATCTCCAATTGCCCGCAGATGAACAATCCAGTCAACGACTTCAATCCAACGCCGGTACGGGCGATCATCTATCAGCCTTTGCCGGTGCCGTCGTGAGCGTAGCGGCGTAACGCCAGGTGATTGCGTTCGGTCACTGACCTCGCAAGGGGTCAGCCGCGGCGGTTCGCCGCGTCCCAGTGCTTTTCCAGGTTGGCGATCAGCGCCGGGCTGAAGTGGCACACGGCCTGCTCGCGCGCGTACACCGCCATGTATCGCCTGAACTGATCGAGCGGCTCCTCGCCCGAGCGCAGCGCGCGCCGGTTGCCCGCCGCGCTCACCACCCCAGAGTCGGTGAGCAGCGCGATCAGGCGCTCGATCGCCGGATCCATTTCCGCCGCCGGCACGATCTCGTCGCAGATCTTCCGTCCCCCGGGCGAGGCGCAGTCCAGGCGCCGCCCGGCGAGGATCGCCTGGCGCGCGAGGCGCGGGCCGACGAAGCGCGGCAGCCTGAGGTTCGCCGCGCCCGGGATGATGCCTTCCTTTCTCGCCGGCAGCGTCATGTAGGCGTCATCGGCGGCGATCACGTAATCCTGGGTGAGCAGGATCTGGCAGTGCCCGCCGATGGCGAAATTCTCCACCGCCGAAACCCAGGGCTTTTCGATCGAGTCCTCCTCCGGATGCACGCCGGGCAGGGCGAGGCCGCGGTAGAGCTTGTTGACCAGCCCGAGGTCGCGGATCAGGTACCAGAGGTAGCGGATCTTGCCCTGGTAGAGGTGCGTGAGGTTGATGCCGGCGCCGAAGACGCGCTTGCCGGCGTGCTTGGTGTGGGTGACGGTGTCGCCGCGCAGCACGCACAGCTCGCTTTTCTTGTCCATGAGCGCGACGTCGACCGCGATCTCCAGGCCGTCGAGCGTCGTTTCGTCCTCGGCATTGAGGTAGCGCGGATTGCGCATGGTGAGCACCACCACCTTGCCCTGGCGCGAAAGGCGCGCGCCCTCGAGCTCGAGCTCGCCTTTCGCTTCGAACTGCGCCAGGTGCTTGCGCGAATCTGCGCGCGGCAGCAGCATCGAGCGGCAAAGATGCGTCCCGGCGCGCGGATCGGACAGCACGGCGCCGAGAAATCGTCCCTGCGCCTTTTCCAATCCTTTCTTTTCGCGCTGCGGCAGTTTCGCTTCCGCTGCCAGCTCGGCAGCCCCCGGCAGCATGCCCGGAAATCGCTCGGCGCCAAGGCGGCACAGCTCATCGACGCGCAGCGCGCGGCTGCCGCCTCCGGTGAGCGTGTCGTAAGCGGCGAGCGCGTCCCAGGCCATGGCGCGAAGTCTACCGCGCGGCTGCTAAGATGAAATCTCTTCCCTGGGAGCCCCGAGTGAAAGAGCTGACCCGCACCGCACGCACCAAGATCCGCCGCCTGCCCAAGCGCGCGCACTACGACCGCGAGACGCTGTACGCGATCCTCGACGCGGGCTTCGTGTGCCACCTCGGCTACGTCATCGACAAGCATCCTTATGTCACGCCGACCGCGTTCTGGCGAGAGGGCGACGCGGTGTACTGGCACGGCTCGTCGAAGAGCAAGATGCTGCTCGCGCTGGAAAAGGCGCCGCAGGTCTGCCTGACGGTGACGCATTTCGACGGCCTGGTGGTGGCGCGCTCGGGCTTCCACATGTCGGTGAACTACCGCTCGGCGATGCTGTTCGGCAAGCCGTACAAGGTGGTGGAGCCTGAAGACAAGCTCGCCAAGATGCAGAAGTTCGTCGAGCGCGTCTATCCCGGGCACTGGCCGAACCTGCGCCCGGTCAACAAGCAGGAGCTGAAGGCGATGGGCGTCTTTGGCCTCGCGATCGACGAGGCGGTGGCCAAGGTGCGCACGGGCGGGCCGATCGACGAGCCCGAGGACTACCCGTTGCCGATCTGGGCGGGCGTGGTGCCGGTCAGGCAGGTGCTCGGCGAGCCCGAGGACGATGGGCGCGTCGCTGCGGGCGCGCCGGGCGCGCCACGGGTCACGCTCTAGAGAATTCCCGCGGCGAGCCCCGCCGCCATCGCCGCGCCGAGCTCCTCGAGCGCGGCAATCTGCTTGGGCTTCAGCTCCTTCACCACCACGATCGGCTCGCTGATCTTCTTCAGCCTGAGGCCGGTGACGATGCGCTCGACCGAGCTCACCGCGCCCGCGCCGTCGAGCCCGGTGCCGACGAAGAGCGCCCACGGCCGGCCCTCGACCTTGCCTTCGCAGGCGTAGAAGATGCGCTCGAGGAAGTCCTTCATCATCCCCGACATGTAGCCGAAGTTCTCCGGCGTGCCGAGGATCAGGCCGTCGGCGGCGAGGACATCTTCCGGTCCCGCCTCGGCGCAGCGCTTCACCACAACACGCACGCCTTCCTCCGCGCGCGCGCCGCGCTCGACCGCCTCGGCCATCTGCGCGTTCTTGACCCCTGCGGTGTGGTAGACGATGAGGAGCGTCTTCATGTGGCGAGCCGCGCCGCGGGATCCTGCCGGTAGAACTGCCGCAGCTGCTCGTAGACGTCGGGATAGCGCCGCCGCGTCTCGTTCGGCGCCTCGAAGAACGCCTCGCTGATCACCGCGAAGAACTCCGCCGGCGCCTCGGCGGCGTACGGATCGAGCCAGGTCTC
>JAOUGZ010000430.1 GCA_029865405.1 Betaproteobacteria bacterium | reverse complement strand
GAGACCACCGACCCGCTCGGAAAGTAGACGTCGCGGATCGGGGCGCCGGGCTCGTAGAGCACTTTGCCGAAGACGAGTGCCACGGGGGCGAGGCCGGGCGCGAGCTGCAGGTAGGCCGCGCGCGGCAGCGCGGCGAGCAGGCGGTTGGCGGGCATGCGCCATTGTCGGCAGCGCCGCGGCGCGCGTATGTTCGCGCGCGCACATAGCAGCCGCTTCAGCGCGCGGGCGCGGCCTCGGCGAGCAGCCGGTCGTACTCGCGCTTGACCACCGCATAGCACTCGCACACGCGCGCTTCGAGCCCTGACCGGTCGAGCACCCTGATGCGCCCGCGCCGGTACTCGATCAGCCCCTGCGCCTGGAGCTTGCCGGCCGCCTCGGTGACGCCTTCGCGCCGCACGCCGAGCATGTTGGCGATGAGCTCCTGGGTCATGCGCAGCTCGCTGGAGGAAAGCCGGTCGAGCATCAGCAGCAGCCAGCGGCACAGCTGCTGCTCCACCGCGTGGTGGCGGTTGCACACCGCCGTCTGCGTCATCTGGGTGATCAGCGCCTGGGTGAAGCGCAGCAGCAGGTGCTGCAGCTCGCCGCGCGATTCGAACTGCTTCTTCAGGATCGCGGCGCGCACGCGATAGCCGTGGCCGGCGCTCTGCACCACGGCGCGGCTCGGCGTGGTCTCGCCGCCCATGAAGAGCGAGATCCCGACCAGGCCCTCGTGGCCGGTGACCGCGATCTCGGTCGAGGCGCCGTTCTCGAGCACGTAGAGCAGCGACACGATGCTGTCGGTCGGGAACACCACGAAGCCCTGCAGGCCGCCGGATTCGTAGAGCGCCAGCCCGAGCGGCATGGCCATCGGTTCCAGGTGCGGCAGCAGCGCCTGGTAGTCGGCATCGGGGAGCGACGCGAGGAGGCGGTTGGCCCTCGGCTGCAGGCGGCTGGCGCTGCGCGGCTTGACCACCGGGCCATGCTACGCGCATCCCTGCGCCGGCGCACGCACTCTATGTACGCCAGCGCACAGAAAGCCCCGCGCAATGCGCGCACCCTGCAACGACAGAAGAGCCGCGGCCCTTGCGCCGCGCCTTCATCCACGAATCGAGGACATGCCATGAAAATTCCTGCCAAGACAGAGCCGTTCCTGTGGGGCGTCGGAGCGGGCGCCATCGCGCTCGCCATCATTGGATTTAACTTTGGCGGCTGGATGACCAGCTCCACGGCCAAGCAACAGGCCAGCACGAGCGCCGAGCTGGCGATGGTCAAGTTGCTCGCCCCGATCTGCGTGGCCCAGTTCCGGATGGACCCCAAGGCGACGGCGAGCCTCGCCGCGCTGGTGGCCACGGATCGCTGGGATCAGAGCGCCTACGTGAGCAAAGGCGGCTGGGCGACGATGCCCGGCAGCACCGCCGAGCCCAACCGCGATGTCGCCGAGGCCTGCGCCAAGACGCTCGCCAAGCGCGACGTGTAAGCGCGGCGCAGAAGTTCAGGAAGCGCTGAACGCCGCCCGCGCCTTGGCCTCCAGCGCTTCCCAGCGCTCCAGCTTCGTCATCAGCAGCGCCTCGATCTCGGCGCTGCGCTTCTGGTCCGCCTTGAGGATTTCCGGCGGCTGCCTGAAGTACTCCGGCGCGCTCATCTTCCCGGCGAGCGCCTGCTGCTCGGCCTCGAGCGCCTCGATCTCCTTGGGCAGCGCTTGCAGCTCGCGCGTTTCCTTGTAGCTGAGCTTGGCGCGCGGCTTTTCGCGCGCCGCGGCCTTCGCGGCGGCCTTCTCCTCGGCCGCGGTCGCCGGGCGCTGGCGCACCCAGTCCGTGTACCCGCCCGCGTACTCCTTCCACTTGCCGTCGCCTTCGGCCGCCAGGGTCTGGGTGACGACGTTGTCGAGGAACGCCCGGTCGTGGCTCACCAATAACAACGTCCCGTCGTAATCCTGCAGCGCCGCCTCGAGCAGCTCCAGCGACTCGATGTCGAGGTCGTTCGTCGGCTCGTCCAGCACCAGCACGTTCGCCGGCTTCGCGAACAATCGCGCGAGCAGCAGCCGGTTCCTTTCTCCGCCCGAGAGCATGCGCACGGGCGACTGGGCGCGCCGCGGCGGAAAGAGAAAATCCCCCAAATAGCTCATGACGTGCTTTCGCCCGCCGGAAAGCTCGACCCAGTCCGAGCCCGGGGCAATGGTTTCCGCCACGGTCTTCTCCGGGTCCAGGGCCTCGCGCATCTGGTCGAAGTAGGCGGGCATGACGTTGGCGCCCAGGCGCACTTTCCCCGAGTCGGGCTCGAGCGTCCCGAGGATAATTTTCAAGATCGTCGTCTTCCCCGCGCCGTTCGGCCCCACCAGCCCCAGCCGGTCGCCGCGCGACACGAGCAAATCCAGGTCCTTCACCACCGCGCGATCGCCGTAGGACTTGCTAACCTCCGTCAATTCCGCCACCAGCTTTCCCGAGCGCTGGCCGGCAGACAGGGACAGCTTCACCGTTCCCAGGCGCTCGCGCCGCGCGGTGCGTTCCTCCCGCAGGCGCTCGAGCCGGCGCACGCGGCCTTCGTTCCGCGTGCGGCGCGCCTCGATGCCTTTGCGGATCCAGACTTCCTCCTCCGCCCAGAACTTGTCGAATTTCCTCCGCTCCACGGCTTCGGCGGCGAGCTGCTCCTCCTTCACCTTCTCGTAGGCGGAGAAATTCCCCGGGTAGGAGCGAAGCGCCCCGCGGTCGAGCTCGAGGATGCGCGTGCACACGCGATCGAGAAACGACCGGTCATGCGTCACCACCATCGCCGTCTGCTGGCGCAGCAGCAAGTCTTCCAGCTGCTCGATGCCGGCGATGTCCAGGTGGTTGGTCGGCTCGTCCAGCAGCAGAAGCTCCGGCTCCAGCGCAAACGCGAGCGCCAGCGCCGCGCGCTTCGATTCGCCGCCGGAGGCCGCCTCGGGCGAGAGTTCCTCGGACAGCCCGAAGCGGTGCAGGAACTCCGAGAGCCGCGCCTCCACCCGCCAGCGCACGCGCTCGTCGTGGATCGAAGGAATGTGGCCCCGCAACAGCAAGCTCGCGCGCAGCGTCGCCGCGTGCGGCAGCGACGGCTCCTGTTCGACCAACGAAACGCGCAGGCCGTCTTTCTTGCGCAGCTCGCCGTCATCCAGCGCCTGCGACCCGACGATCACCGACAGGAGCGACGACTTCCCCGTGCCGTTCCGCCCGATCAGCCCGATGCGCTCGCCCGACTCCAGAGAAAACGCCGCGCGGTCCAACAGCGGCAAGTCGCCGTGGGCGAGCTGGGCATCGAGGAGGTTCAAGATCGGCATGGGGGCGCCAGTCTAACGGCGTACGCCGTCAACCCGCCGTACCGCCGCGCGTTGGCGGCAACGAGGGGGCCCCCATGCCGCTGGACCAGACTAAGCCATTGGATTAGTCTTTGAGGGACGATCGTGAAGAAACGACCATGAACAAGGCGTTCGCAAGCATCAAGCGGGGCCTAAAGCAGGCAATCCGGCATCGGAAGGGC
>JAOUGZ010000429.1 GCA_029865405.1 Betaproteobacteria bacterium | reverse complement strand
CGAGATGCCGGCGTTGATCGCGGGCCGGATGCCGGCGTTGAACAGGTCGGACTCGAGAAAGATCTGCCCGTCGGTGATCGAGATGACGTTGGTCGGCACGAACGCGGTCACGTCGCCGGCCTGCGTCTCGATCACGGGCAGCGCGGTCAGCGAGCCGGTCTTACCCTTCACTTCGCCCTTGGTAAACTTCTCGACGTACTCGGGATTCACGCGCGCCGCGCGCTCGAGCAGGCGCGAGTGCAGGTAGAACACGTCGCCCGGGTAGGCCTCGCGGCCCGGCGGCCGACGCAGGAGCAGCGAGATCTGCCGGTAGGCCCAGGCCTGCTTGGTCAGGTCGTCATAAATGATGAGCGCGTCCTGGCCGCGGTCGCGGAAGTATTCGCCCATCGTGCAGCCCGAATACGGCGCGATGTACTGCATGGCCGCCGATTCGGAGGCCGTGGCCACGACGACGATGGTGTAGTCCATGGCGCCGTGCTCTTCGAGCTTGCGCACCACGTTGACGATGGTCGAGGCCTTCTGGCCGATGGCGACGTAGACGCAGAACAGGTCCTTGCCCTTCTGGTTGATGATGGTGTCCACCGCCACCGCCGTCTTGCCGGTCTGCCGGTCGCCGATGATCAACTCCCTCTGGCCGCGGCCGATCGGCACCATCGCATCGATCGCCTTCAGTCCCGTCTGCACCGGCTGCGACACCGATTGCCGCGCAACCACGCCCGGCGCGACTTTCTCGATGATGTCGGTGAGCTTGGTCTTGATCGGGCCCTTGCCGTCGATCGGCTGCCCGAGCGAGTTCACCACGCGCCCGAGCAGTTCCGGACCCACGGGCACCGACAGGATCTTGCCGGTGCACTTGACCGTATCGCCTTCCGTGATGTGCTCGTAGGCGCCCAGGATCACCGCGCCCACCGAGTCGCGCTCCAGGTTGAGCGCCAGACCGAAGGTGTTCTTGGGAAACTCCAGCATCTCGCCCTGCATCACGTCCGAGAGGCCGTGAATGCGGCAGATGCCATCGGTCACCGAGACCACGGTGCCCTGCGTGCGCATCTGCGCGCTTGCATCCAGGTTCTGGATGCGGCTCTTGATCAGTTCCGAGATTTCGGACGGGTTCAATTGCATGACTGCTCCTTAAGCTTTCAATGCGGCCTCGAGCGCGCCGAGCTGCGCGCGCGCGGTACCATCGATGACCTTGTCGCCGAGCACCACCTTGACGCCGCCGATCAGGTTCTGATCGACGCTAACGCGCGTCTTGACCTTGCGCCCGGTCTTCTTCTCCAGGCGCGCCACCAGATCGGCGACCTGCGCCTCGTTCATCTCGAACGCCGAGATCACCTCGGCCTCGATGACGCCTTCGCGCTCGTTCTTCAGCGACTCGTACTGCGTGCGGATTTCCTGAAGCACGTCGAGCCGGCCGTTTTCGGCCAGCACGCGCACCAGGTTCTCGGCGTCACCGGAGAGCTTGCCGGCGAGTATCGAGATGAGCAGCCCGGCAGACTGTGCGGCGGAAAGATTCGGATCGGACACCGCGTCGCGCACCCGCGCATCCTCCGCTACGGCGGCCAGGTTGGCGAGCGCTACGGACCACTCGGCCAGCTTGCCGGCGCCGTCGGCGAGCGCGAACACCGCCTCGGCGTATGGTCGCGCGATGGTGCTAGGCTCGGCCATGCCCTAGAGCTGCCTCTTGATCGTTTCGAGGAGCTCGGCGTGGGCCTTGCTGTCCACCTCACGGCGCAGGATCTTCTCTGCGCCCGCCACTGCGAGCGCAGCGACCTGGTCGCGCAGCTGTTCGCGTGCGCGAGAGGCTTCCTGCTCGATCTCGGCCTTGGCGGCAGCTTTTTCGCGTTCGCTTTCCTGGCGCGCGGCGTTCTTGGCCTCTTCGACCATTTGCGCCGCGCGCTTCTCCGCCTGTGCCAGGATCTCGCCCGAGCGCTCGCGCGCCTGCCCGATGGCGTCGTCGGCCTGGCGCTTCGAGGATTCGAGCGACTTGTGGCCCTGCTCTGCGGCCGCCAGACCGTCGGCGATGGTCTTCTGCCGCGTCTCGATGGCGCGCAGCATGTACGGCCAGACCACCTTCACCGTGAACCAGATGAACAGCGCGAAGGTGAGCGCCTGGGCGATCAGCGTCAGATTGAAGCTCATAGCGGGTCCCCTGCGAGCGCCTCGCGCCTACTGGATGACGGCAAGCAGCGGGTTGGCGAACGCGAACATCATCGCCAGGCCGACGCCGATGATGAACGAGGCGTCGATCAGGCCGAGCAGCAGGAAGACCTTGGCCTGCAGCGAGTTGGTGAGCTCGGGCTGGCGCGCCGCGGCCTCGAGAAAGCGGCTACACATGATGCCCACGCCGATACACGCGCCGGCAGCGCCCACGCCGATCATCAGGCCGATGCCAATGCCCGTGTAGGCCTGGATCATCGCCAGCATTTGCAGTTTCTCCATGGTGCATTCCTTTCTAAGCGGGAAGTACGGTTGAGTTCGGGGTCAGTGATGCTCGTGGGCCATGGCGATGTACACCACGGTCAGCATCATGAAGATGTAGGCCTGCAACACCACGATCAGAATGTGGAAGATCGCCCAGCCCAGGCCGAGCACGGTGGCGAGGATCGTGCCGAACAAGCCGGTCGCGGCGAGCAGCCACAGCAGCAGGAAGATGATCTCTCCCGCGTACATGTTGCCGAACAGCCGCAGCGCATGCGACAGGGGCTTGGACACGTACTCGATGAAATTGAACAGCAGATTCGCGGGCCACAGCAGCGGGTTCTTGCCGAACGGCGCGCAGAACAGCTCGTGGATCCAGCCGAACAGGCCCTTGGCCGCTATGGAGAACCAGATCATCAGCAGCCAGACAGAGAGCGCGAGCGCGAAGGTCGTATTCACGTCGGCGGTGGGCACCGGGCGCCAAGCATGCAGTCCGAGCCATTCCAGTGGGCCGACGATGATGTCGATGGGCAGGAAGTCCATGGCGTTCATCACCAGGACCCACACGAACACCGTGAGCGCCGCCGGCGCCACGAACTTGTTGCGGTCGCCGTGGTGGAAAATCCCCTTCACTTGATCGTCGATGAACTCGATCAGCAGCTCCACGAACGCCTGGCGCTTGTTTGGCACGCCGGCAGTGGCGCCTCGCACCACCCACCAGATGGAGCCAATGGCGAGCACGCCGATCAGCGCCGCGGTAATGAGCGAGTCGACGTTCAGCGCCCAGAAGCCGCCGTCGCCCACCGGCTTGGTGAGAAAGGTCAGGTGGTGCTGGATGTAATCCGAGGCGTTGAAGTCTTTGCCGGCAGCCATTTGTTCAGTCTTTGTCGCTTACAAAAAAAGCCATACCGAAGATCAGGACCGTTGTCACGAACGACCCGAAGAACGCCGGCGCGACGACACTCCGGTACGTCGCCAGCACTAGCCACAGCAGCATCACGAGCAGGCCGATCTTGACGCCTTCGGCCAGCAACGCTCCTATCAGGACCTCCCC